>CAXTJW010000571.1:0-2407 GCA_964244305.1 uncultured Acetobacteraceae bacterium | reverse complement strand
GGACGGTGCGGACCGTGCCGGAGTGGTAGGCCTCGATCGCCAGGATGCTGGCGGCGGCACTTAGGTAGTCCTTGTTCTGCAACAGCGCCGCGGCGCCGGCATAGGCGGTGACGCCCACGTCCTCGAAGATAAACGCGCCGAGCAGGAAGTTCGTCTCGTTCAGGAACGGGTTGAACTGAGTCTGCGCGTTCGGGACCAGCTTGGCCGCCAAGGCAAGGGCGTTGAAGCTGTTGAGCAGGTCGATGTTCGGCTGCGCCACGGCGGCGTTGCCCAGCACGCGGCGCAGGAAGCGGACGTGGTTCACCTCGTCGATGGTGATCTTCTGCGCATACGCCGCGATGGACGGGGTCGTGAACGGCACGGCCGAGCCGCCGAGCACGAAGCCGGCGTTGCCGACGCCGTTCGGATCATTGGTATCGGCGGGATCCAGGCCGCGGCCCAGGAACGCCAGGATGTAATATTGCGCCTCAACGTATTCGAGGTTGAGCGCAAAGTTCAGGATGTCGGCGTCGGTGACCCCCTGCGCCTCGGCCGGCAAGCTGGTCAGCGCAGCGCCGCTGGTAACAGCAGCGCCGACCGCCATGACGGTCGCAGCGGTGGCACCAAACCGGCTCACCAGCGACCGACGGTTCAATCCGTCCGGCGCCTGCGTATCGGTAGTGTTCTGGTCGTCCATTAAGAAGCTCCCACGTTATAGGCGGCGATCGGTAGGCCGCTGCTGTAATGCGGACAAAGTTAACTTGCGGATGCCGGAAAGCAATACGTTGTGCACTGCATATTATGATGTGTTCGTAACATTATCTGGGAGCGTGATGTAGCCGCAACACGGGGTCAAGCAATGGGGTCGCTTCAGGTTTACGCTCGGGATGAAATTACGTGACGCGCCCAAACTCATCGCATGGGCACCCATGCCAGCAGCGACGGATGCTTCATGCGCTGTCAAACGATGCCGGATAGCGTCCGCGTTGGTGGTGGAAATTCGTCGGTGACGGCGGTGTGGGGCTGGGTGGCCATCGGATCGGCTGGCTAAGGTGGAGTTGCGAGGCTTCACCCCCAGACCAAGAGGACCCGATGACCGAGGACAGACTACTCCTGGCCGAGCTGATGGCCAAAGCCGGAGATGGCGATTTCCTGCGCTCAGTGGCGGAGGCTGTGGTGCAGTTGCTGATGGAGACCGACGTGGACGGCTTGATCGGTGCCGGGCGGCACGAGCGCAGCGCCGAACGGCAAACCTATCGCAACGGCTATCGTGACCGGACGCTCGACACGCGCCTGGGCAGCCTGCAGCTCCGCATCCCCAAGCTGCGGCAGGGCAGCTACTTCCCGCCCTTTCTGGACCCGCGCAAGACCTCGGAGAAGGCCCTTGTCGCCGTGATCCAAGAGGCATGGATCGGCGGCGTCTCCACCCGGCGCGTGGACGACCTGGTGCAGGCCATGGGGCTGAGCGGCATCAGCAAGAGCACGGTGTCCAAGCTGTGCAAGGACATAGACGACCGGGTGAACGCCTTCCTCGACCGCCCGCTTGAGGGCGACTGGCCCTACCTGTGGATGGATGCCACCTACCTCAAGCAGCGCGAGGGCGGACGCATCGTCAGCGTGGCAGCCATAATTGCCGTGGCGGACAACACGGAGGGCAAGCGGGAGATCGTGGGGCTGCACATCGGCCCAAGCGAGGCCGAGACCTTCTGGGCGACGTTCCTCAAGAGCCTGGTCAAGCGCGGCCTGCGCGGCACCAAGCTGGTGATCTCGGACGCGCACGAGGGCCTCAAGGGCGCGATCCGGCGCGTGATGGGCGCGTCCTGGCAGCGCTGCCGCGTGCACTGGATGAGGAACGCCCTGGCCTATGTGCCCAAGGGCCAGCAGAGCATGGCGTCGGCCGCGCTGCGTCAGGCGTTCATCCAGCCCGACCGCACGAACGCCAGCCAGACCCTCCGCCACGTCGCCGACCAGCTCCGGGGCAAGTGGCCGAAGCTCGGCGCGTTCATCGACGGCAGCGAGGCCGACGTGCTGGCGCACATGGACTTCCCCGCCCAGCACCGGACCAAGCTGCATAGCACAAACCCCATCGAGCGGCTGAACAAGGAGGTCAAGCGCCGCGCCGACGTTGTGGGCATCTTTCCCAACGAGGGGTCGATCATCAGGCTGATCGGCGCCGTGCTGCTGGAGGCCAACGACGAGTGGCAGACCCAGCACCGCTATATGCAAACGGAGCCGATGGCCGACCTCATGGCTCCATCCACCGACACCGCACCAGCCCAGATCACCACCGAAGCCGCATGACCCGCGGCCACTCAAACCTACACCCAATTTCCACCACGTTGACGGACGCTATCAAGCGCCCGCCCAGCGGCTAGACCTGCATCGTCGTCATGCGCCATGCTGTGCAGAGCCGCTTGCGCCAAGCCAT
>CAXTJW010000570.1:0-2435 GCA_964244305.1 uncultured Acetobacteraceae bacterium | reverse complement strand
GCAGGCCGCCCTCGACCTGCCCTGGACGACAAGCCCGGCCGAAGGCCAGATCAACTGGCTCAAAATGCTGAAACGGACCATGTATGGCCGAGCTGGATTTCAGCTCCTCCGTGCCCGCGTTCTACATGCCACATGACCCCGAAACGACAGCACGGGAAGCGCGGGAGAACCAGCATTCACCGGCCGACTAGACGGGGTGTGGTGGGGTTTGCGCATCGGACCCGACGGCGGCGCGTCCCCCCTCCCCTGCCCCGTCGTGGTGTTCGGCGGTCTGCACGCCAACGTGGCGCTGGATGCGAGCATGGGGCCTATCCTCGGCCAGCTGATCGGCACGCACCAGATCGCCTGCGTGGTCGACGTCTCCGACCTCGGCAGCGCTGCTGTCCGGCGCGGGTTCATGACGGCGTTCACCGAGGCGCTGTTTGCGGGCAAAACAGAGCCGCTGCATCTGGTGCTGGACGAGGCCGACCTGTGGGCGCTGCAACGGGCGCAGCCGGACTTCTACGACCTGCTGCAGCGCGTCGAGGAGATCGTCCGCCGCGGGCGGGTGCGGGGCTTCGTGCCGTGGCTGATCACCCAGCGCCCGGCTGTGCTGCACAAGGACGTGCTGAGCCAGGCCGACATCCTGCTGTCGATGAAGCTCACCTCGAGCCAGGACCGCGAGGCGATCGGGCGCTGGATCGAGGGCCAGGCGGACCGGGCCGAGGACCGGCGCATCCTGGCCGCCCTGCCCCGGCTGGCACGCGGCGAGGCCTGGGTTTGGGCGCCCTCGGACCGCGTGCTGGCGCCAGTGGCCTTCCCGCACATCCTGACCTTCGACAGCTCGCGCACGCCGCAACGGGAAGAGCGCGTTGCGGTACCGCGCACGCTGGCGGCGGTGGACCTGTCCGCCATCATGGCGGCACTGGCCGGGATTGAGGCGCGCACGGTCGATGAGTGCGACGATCTTGCCAGAGGCGGCCGCAAGCAGGTCTCCGACCTGGACCGGCAGCTCCGGTAATAGGACCGCGAGCTCACGGCAGCGCGGACCCGGGTAGCTGAAATGAAGGCGGGGAGTGTCAAAAACCTAAGGCAGCGTGCTTGCCTGTCCTGAGCTGATGAGCCTGGCTGACGTCTGATTGCAGGGGCGGGCTGGATGCAGTGGACGGTGCGACTGGAGGCAAGAACAAGCCAGGGGGAGGTGCAGACAACGGAGCTGGTGACGTTCAGCCGGCCAGGGGTGGTCAGCACGCTTGCGGAGATCGGCTTGGTGCTGTCCGAGACCAAGACGCTGTTGACCAAGCTGCAGGCAGGCATGCTGTGCGGCCAAGTGGCGGCATATGCGGCTCATCACCGGGTTTGTGCGGCATGCGGGGTGCTGCAGCCGCTCAAGGACCGGCGGACACGTCTGCTGCAGACCCTGTTCGGCACGGTCGAGGTCGAGGCGCCGCGGTTCAAGGTCTGCCACTGCCGCCCGTCTGCGCCCAGGGCGGAGGTGGCGGTCTCGCCGGTCTGCGCGCTGCTGACGGCGCGGTGCACGCCGGAGCTGGAGCGGGTGCAGGCCGAGCTGGATGCACGTACCTCGTTTCGGGACGCGGCGCGCATCCTCGACACCCTGCTGCCGGCCTCGCCTGCAAACCAGGAAAGCGTGCGCACCCGCACCCATGCCGTCGCCCTGCGGATCGAGGCAGACGACCGGCAGGCAGCCGCGGAGGTCACGGCTGTCCCACACAAGCCGGCCAAGGCCGCAGCGGCGGACGCGACCCGGCCCGTCGTCATGCTCGATGGTGCCTACATACGTGCCGTGCCCGGTCACCAGGTTCGGAACTTCGAGGCGATCTGCGTCAACGTCGAGCATGAGGGCCACTCCACCTGGCGCTTTGCCTTGGTGCGCAGCGTGGCCGAGCAACCCCATGCATTGCTGCGCGCGGCGCTGCAGGACCAGGACTGGCGGGAGGGCGAGGAGCTCACTGTGATCAGCGACGGCGACCCCGCGCTGCCGACCTTGATGGGCTCGGCCACCTGCGGCCCAATGGAGGCTATCCTCGACTGGTTTCATCTTTCCATGCGCGTGCACCATGTCGAGCAGGTCATGGAAGGCCTGTGTGCGCTCGAGCCGCCGCCCCTCGTCCCGCTCGACCACGTTCGGATCGACGTGGAACGATTGCGGCATCTGCTCTGGAACGGCCATCACGACAAAGCGTGCGAGGCCCTGGGCCGGATCGCAAGCTGGGCCAAGGAGGCCAGCGCGCTGAACGAACCTGCAATGAGAGCGGGGGCGAAGCGCTTGGTCGCGCGTTGCGCGGAGCTGCACAGCTATATCGAAACCAACCAGGGCGCTCTGATCGACTACAGCGAGCGCTATCGGGCTGGCAAGCCGATCTCGACCTCACGCGCGGAAGGCACCGTCAACCAGCTGGTGAGTGCCCGCATGAACAAGCGCCAGCAGATGCGCT
>CAXTJW010000569.1:0-2440 GCA_964244305.1 uncultured Acetobacteraceae bacterium | reverse complement strand
GGCCCAGCCCGCTCGGCCTCCGCAGCAGCACGTTCGGCGGCGTTTGCCGGCGGTATGTCCTCGGATAGCTGGCCTCCACCCTCACGCAGCAATCTTTGTACTCCCTTGATGGTGTAGCCCTGGATATACAGCAGGTCCGAAATACGGCGCAGCAGCAGGATGTCGTCCGGGCGATAATACCGGCGCCCGCCGCCACGCTTCAACGGCTTGATCTGCGGGAACTTCGTCTCCCAGAACCGCAGCACATGCTGCGGAATATGAAGTTCGTCTGCAACCTCGCTGATTGTGCGAAAAGCGTTTGGCGCCTTTTTTGCCCGCGGCCGGCTGTCGTCCAAACCCAGCCCGGCATTCAGGGCAGCGTCGTCAGGCCCGAGGTCGTCCGCCGGGCCGTCATCCGCGTCGTTCATTCGTCGTCGCTCGCCGGGACCGCGGTGCCGTTGACGTGGGCCTTCAATACCTGGCTGGGCCGGAACGTCAGCACCCGGCGCGGGAGGATCGGCACCTCGACGCCGGTCTTGGGATTGCGGCCGATCCGGCGACCCTTCTGCCGGACGGAGAAAGTGCCGAAACCGCTGATCTTCACCGAGTCGCCAGCTTCCAGCGCCCGCGACATGCGTTCCAGGACCGTCTCGAGCAGGTCGGCAGAATCGTTGCGGGACAGCCCGACCTGCGCATAGATGGTCTCAGCCAGTTGCGCGCGCGTCACCGTGTTCATTGCCACACGCTATGCATCACGTGCGCGGGCGTCAAGCGAAGCTGCTGACCTTAAACAATTATCGCAAAACTGTTGCGTAAGCGCCTAGGTATGCCGGGGCATGCACCCCGCGCGCCTGCTGGCCCGCAACCTCAGAAACGAACGAGCGCGGAACCCCAGGTCATGCCCCCGCCCAGCGCCTCCATCACTACCAGATCGCCACGCTTGATCCGCCCGTCGCCGCGGGCCTCCGCCAAAGCGAGCGGCACCGAAGCGGCGGAAGTGTTCGCATGCCGCTCCACCGTCACCACGACCCGCTCGGGGGGCAGCCCGAGCTTGCGGCCCATCGCGTCGATGATGCGCCGATTGGCCTGGTGCGGCACCAGCCAATCGATGTCGGCATGGCTCAGCCCGTTGGCGGCAAGCGCCTCGTCCACCACTTCGGCGAGCTTCACGACCGCATGGCGGAACACCTCGCGCCCGTTCATGACGAGGTGTCCAGGCCGGTCGGGCTGGCCGACGGAGCCGTCGACATACAGCAGGTCGCCCAGCGTTCCTTGCGCGTGCAGGTGAGTGGACAGGATGCCGCGGTCGCCATCACGGTCGCTGCCGGCGCAGAGGAACGCCGCTCCGGCGCCGTCGCCGAACAGCACGCAGGTGCCGCGGTCGTCCCAGTTCATGATCCTGGAATATACCTCGCTGCCGATCACCAGGGCGCCCGTGCACTGCCCGGCCCGGATCATCGCGTCGGCGAGCGACAGCGCATAGACGAAGCCGCTGCAGGCTGCCGACACGTCGAAGCCGAAACCGCGGGTGATCCCGAGATCCGCCTGCACCCGCAGTGCCGTGGCCGGAAATGCCTGGTCCGGCGTCGCCGTTGCCAGGATGATCGCGTCGACATCCGCCGGGCCGCGCCCTGCGTCCGCCAACGCCGCCTCCCCCGCGCGCGCGGCCATGAAGGCGCAGGTCTCGGTCGGCCCGGCGATGTGGCGCTGCTTGATCCCGGTGCGCTCCTGGATCCAGCTATCGCTGGTGTCGATGCGGCGTGAGAGCTCGTCGTTATCCACGATCCGCTTCGGCAGATAGCCGCCGACGCCGGTGATCAACGTGCGCGGGGCCGCAGGACGCGAAACCATCGCCGTCAGACCGCCGCCAGGAGTTGCGGACCGCCTTTATCGACCTTCAAGGCTTCAATTCGGGCCAGGCCATCGCGGATTTTATCGTTGAACCGGTGCACCACCATGTCCATCGCCACATCCACAGCGTGTGCGAATCCCTCGGGATCGGTGCCGCCGTGCGACTTCACCACGACGCCGTTCAGCCCCAGCATGACAGCGCCGTTGTAGCGCCGCGGGTCGAGCCAGAGCTTCATGCGGTCGAGCCCCGGCCGCACCAACAAATAGGCCAGCTTTGCCACAATGCTGCTGCTGAAGATCTGCTTCAGCAAATCGCCGACCAGCTTGAGCGCGCCCTCCCCGGTCTTCAGCGCCACATTTCCGGTAAACCCATCGGTCACGATCACGTCCGTGGTTCCGGCGGCGATGTCATGCCCCTCGACAAACCCGTGGAATTGCGGGGCAATATGGCTCGACCGGATGATCTCCGCGGCCTGACGCACGCGCTCGTCGCCCTTCAGCTCCTCGGAGCCGACATTGAGCAGCCCGATGGTCGGCGCCGGCAGCCCGAGCACCGTGCGGGCGAACACGTCGCCCATGATGGCGAACTCGACCAGGTTGCGGGCGTCGC
>CAXTJW010000568.1:0-2442 GCA_964244305.1 uncultured Acetobacteraceae bacterium | reverse complement strand
GGCCGCAGGGTGCCGTCCCGACCCTGAAGATGCCGACGGCCAAGGGCTGGAATCCAGGGCAGACGCCGGTCGCGGCGCCGGGCCTCAAGGTCAACGCATTCGCGACCGGGCTCAGGCATCCGCGCTGGCTCCTCGTGCTGCCGAACGGGGACGTCCTGGCTGCCGAGTCCACGCAAACGAGCCGGGCCGCCAAGGACGTCTTCGACTACGCCATGGTCAGCACCATGAAGCGCGCGGCCGCGATGGGAGACAGCGCCAATCGCATCAGCCTGCTGCGCGACACGGATGGCGACGGCGTGGCGGAAACCCAGGAAGTCTTCATGGAGGGGTTGAACCAGCCCTTTGGCATGGCCTGCCTGGACGGCAAGTTCTACGTTGGCAACACCGACGGCGTGGTCGCCTTTCCGTATGCCGAGGGGACGAGCCGGATCACGGCGCCGGGCCAAAAGCTGATCGACCTCAAGCCCGGCGGCCATTGGACCCGCAGCCTGCTGCCGAGCCCGGACGGTCGGAAGCTCTATGCCGGCGTCGGCTCGCTCACCAACATCGGCGACGCGGGCTTGGAGGCCGAGGAGGGCCGTGCAGCCATCTACGAGCTCGACCTGGCAACGGGCAGCAGCCGCATCTTCGCCAGCGGCCTTCGCAACCCGGTGGGCCTCGCGTGGGAGCCGACGACGGGCGCGCTTTGGACGGTCGTCAACGAGCGCGACGGCATCGGCGACGAAACGCCGCCCGACTACCTGACCTCGGTGCGCGATGGAGGCTTCTACGGCTGGCCCTATTGCTACTGGGGCCAAACCGTGGACGACCGCGTGCCGCAGGATGCCGAGGCGGTCGCCAGCGCGTCGAGGCCGGACTACGCGCTGGGTGGGCATACCGCGTCGCTGGGCCTGTGCTGGGTTCCGGCCGGCACGCTGCCGGGCTTTCCGGAAGGAATGGCGATCGGGCAGCACGGGTCTTGGAACCGCAGCACGCTGAGTGGCTACAAGCTCGTATTCGTGCCGTTCGAGAATGGACGGCCATCCGGCCCGCCGCGGGATATCCTGTCGGGGTTCCTCAGTCCCGACGAGCGCGTGTCCTATGGGCGGCCGGTTGGGGTGGCGCTCGGCGCAGACCGCCATTCTTTGCTGATGGCGGACGACGTGGGTGATGTGATCTGGCGCGTGACGGGCGACGGCACGGCGTAGGGGAAGGCCAATACGGGACGCCGAGGCAACCGCCATGCCGCAACTTCGTTTCCTATCTGGCGAAGAGCCGCCACGTGGACGGCCCTCCGGCACTAGCGCTAGGAAGAAACAATGAACAGCGACATATCCGGGTCAACGGCAAGGCTTGGCGGACGGTCGATCCTGCGCATACTCGCCTCGTTCCCGATCGCCTGCTTCACGTGCGCGTTGCTTACGGACGTCGCCTACGTGCAGACGGCCAACATCATGTGGGCGGACTTCTCCGCCTGGCTGCTGGCGGCCGGGATGGCCGGCGGCGTGGTGGCTGCCCTCGCGGGCTTATTGAGTTTGCTGGCCGATCGCGGCGGTCGTAGGCCGCGGTCCGTCTGGCCCATCGTGCTCGGCAGCCTGGTGGTGCTCGTTATCGCGCTTATCAACAACTTGGTGCACACCCGCGACGCTTGGACCTCGGTCATGCCGGTTGGGCTTGCACTCTCCGTCGCCACGCTCCTCGCCATGCTGGCGACCGCCTGGCTCGCCTCCAGCGCGGGTCAGCAGCGCGGCGTGGCGATGCCGCAACAAGGAATACAATAATGAAAACCGGACCATTCAAGCTGACGCGCCACTTTGCGGTCGCCGGCATCGCCATCGTCACCCTCACCGCCGCCGCCCCTGACGACTTCGACGTCAAGACGCAGATCGGACCCAACCCGGTCCTGCCGGAGCAACAGCAGTTCCTGGTCCCGCCGATGCACCTCGCCAAGGTAGTCGGCTGGAAAGACGGGGAGACGCCCACCGTGCCGGACGGCCTGAAGGTCACGGCCATGGCCACGGGCTTCGAGCACCCGCGCTCGGTCTACACGCTGCCGAACGGCGACGTGTTGGTGGTCGAGTCGCGCAGCCCCGACCTCGACCCGGTCAGCCGCCCGAAAAATATCGTGATGCGCTGGGTCGAGTCGTTCGTCACCTCGGCCGGGTCGAGCCAGGGCAGCAACCGCATCACCCTACTTCGCGACACGCATGGCGACGGCAAGTATGATCTTCGCACCGTGTTCATCGACCATCTGTATTCGCCGTTCGGCGTCGCGCTGGTCGGCAATGACCTCTATGTCGCCAACACCGACGCTGTCCTGCGCTTCCCGTACACCCCAGGCGCCACCAGCATCACCGAGCCCGGCACCGTGCTGACACCGCTCCCCGGCGGTCCCATCGATCATCATTGGACCAAGAGCCTGGTCGCCAGCGAGGACGGCACGAAGCTGTATGCCGGCGTCGG
>CAXTJW010000567.1:0-2445 GCA_964244305.1 uncultured Acetobacteraceae bacterium | reverse complement strand
AGCGCGAGGAGATCGTCAGCCGGCGCGGGTTCCTGATCCGCGAATACGAGCAGATTGAGCGCACGGTCCGTTATGCGTGCGAGGCGCCGGTGCAAATGGAGCAGAAGCTCGGCACGTTGGCGCAGGCATTGCAGCGTGGATTAGGGGATTAGACGGGAGCGCATCAGGCCCGTGGCCGTCATGCGTCGCGACATTTCATAGAAGCTGACGTTTGTGCAAATCAACAACCGACAGTCAAGGTCTCCAATCGCTCGGTAGTGGGTCAGTTTGCCCGTATTGTCATGAGCCGTCATTGCGAGCCGGCTTCGGCGCGACAATCCAGGGCCGCATGATCCGGGACTGATGGGTACGACCCAGGATTGCCGCGTTGCAAAAGCTCCTCGCAATGACTGTATCTGTGGCGACGGAACAATTCTGCACCGTGCCCGCAATACTTACTCGAACTCCTCCGGCAACGTATCCTGCGTTGGCAAGCCGGCTGCCTTCCAACCATCCACGCCGTCCGGGAACCAGGCGGCATGGAACCCCATCGCCCCTGCACGGCGCGCCGCATTCCAACTCATCCAACAATCCGCAAGGCAGTAAAAAACAACCAAGCGGCCAGGATCACCCTGCGTGACATCCCGCAACCGCTGCTGCAATCGCGTGATGACCGTCTCAGGCAACGCGCCCCGTCCGATCTCGGGCCACCAGACACTGCCGGGAAGGCTCGCATGACGCGCAGGCAGCCACGGCGTGCCGGGCCGCATGTCCGGCGGACGCCGCGGCGCGGGCAGCACGTCGATCAGGATCGCGTCGCGCCGGGCAACAAGCTGCTGCATCGCCGGGATATGCAGCACCTCGCCGCCCGGCACAGTATCGGGCACCGGTGCGCGATAATCGTTCAGACGATATCCATCTGGAACCGGCACATCGCCGTCTGCATAGGCCGGCGCAGCCCCTAGAGCGACAAGCAACGCCGCAGCCACAAGCCTCAAGGCGTTGCCTGGCCCAAGTCGTCCAAGGTCGGCATGCCATACTCAGCCAGTATCGCGGCAATCTCGGTCTTATGCTTGCCGATCGCCTGATTGATGCGCCGGCGCCACTCCGGCTCGTTCGCCCGCACCCCCATCGCGATACGGTAGTCGAGCCGTGGCGCGCCCGGCTCTGGCTCGATGAACGAAGCCGTCAGCGGCAGGTGATCCTGCTTGATGGCGTAGCCTGCCGTCGGCCCCCACACCAAGGCGACGTCGATCTTGTCATCCACCAGGTCCTGCAGCATGGCGCGGGGCGGGTTGCTGATGCGGGTGTCGACCCGCAGCGCATAGGGCCGCACCTGATCCATCAATTTATGCCGCACCAGCAAGTCGGTCGGCGGGGTCGCGGCGATCACGCCGAACCTTTTGCTCGCCAGCGCCGGGTCACCCACCGATCGCGCGGTGATCCCGTCTGCGGTCCGCGTCACCATCATGTAGCCGGTATGATAATACGGATTGGTGCTGTCCATCTCCCCGTCGCCGCTGACGGTGCCCATGACAAGGTCGCACTCATGGGCGCGCAACGTATTGCGCACGAAGCCGGTGGTTTGTGGAAACCACACGTAGGCGACCGGAAGATCGAGATCGGCGCCAATGATCTCGGCGATGCGGTTCTCAAAGCCTTGGCGTGCCTGATTGGAATAAGGAAGGTTGCTCGGATCGGCGCAGACCCGCAATTCCGTGCGCGAGATCATCTCGGCGCGCTGCGCCTGCGCAGGCACGCAGGCCAGCGATGCCGCCAAGGCCACCACCGGAACAGTCCAGCGAAGCACCAGCCTAACTGTCATCGCCGATGCGCTTCGGACGTCCGCGCGGCAGCTTGTCGTCGGACCGCGCCTTCAGGTAGCCATAGATGTCGTCCATATACAGCACGACGTCCTCGGTCGTGCCGAACGCCGGCATGACGTTGTTCTGCGCTTTGGTCACGTTCTGCCGCCCGTTGACGATGGTGTTCACCACGTCGTCGTACGACATATGCTTCAATGATTCGGTGAGGCTTGGGGCATAAGAGCTGCCTGCACCGTCCGGGCCATGGCAGCGCATGCAGGACTCGCCATAACGCCGATAGCCATTAAAGGTATGCTGGTCCACGCGGCCGTCCTGGACCTGGTAGACCGGCTCGTTCTCGGCCTTGGCGCCGCGCGACCCGGCGAAAACGACAATCAGCCCAGCGCAAGCCAGGCCTGACAACGCCAATAGTGATTTATTACGCATCTATAGTCTCCGGAAGTATCTCCGGCCACGCTGCGTGCGTGGCCGGAGACTGCAGGTGTCGGCTTAGTCGAGGCCGAACACGGTCAGCACGCCGCCCAACTGGGTATAGTTGGACAGCTGCTTGTAAGCGCCGACAGCACCCAAGCCGTCGGTGTCGTTGCCCAACCCGGCTGCCATGCCGATGCCGGCCCATCCGCCGACGCCGGACAGCACG
>CAXTJW010000566.1:0-2447 GCA_964244305.1 uncultured Acetobacteraceae bacterium | reverse complement strand
GCGCACGCCCGCAGCGTGGCATTGCGGCTGGGCCAGGGTGCGACGGCTTGACCACAGCGTCGGCCATCATCACATTCCGGCCCGAAATCAAATCAAACATAGTCGCAAATAGCCAAGGGACCTGATGTCAAAAGAAGACATGATTGAATTCAGCGGAACTGTGTTGGAGCTGCTCCCCAACGCCATGTTCCGGGTAAAGCTCGACAACGAGCACAGCATCCTCGCCCACACCTCGGGCAAGATGCGCAAGAACCGCATCCGTGTGCTGGCCGGCGACCGGGTGAACGTCGAGATGACGCCATACGACCTCTCCAAGGGGCGGATCACCTTCCGGTTCAAGTAGGCCGCGCCGACCGCGGGGCCAGCAATGGCCGCCTCGCACTCCGTCCCGCTCGTCTTGGCCTCCGCCAGCCCGCGCCGCTTGGCCTTGCTGGCGCAACTCGGCATCGTGCCAGACCGCGTCGTGGCCCCGGACATCGATGAGACACCGCGCCGGCATGAGGAGCCGCGGCCCTACGCCACCCGCATGGCGGCCGAGAAAGCGCGAGCGATGGCGGAACCCGGCGCATTCGTGCTGGCCGCAGACACCGTGGTGGCGCTGGGCAGCCGCATCATGCCGAAGGCAGCGGACTTCGAAGACGTACGGGCGTGCATGGCCCTGCTGTCCGGACGACGGCACCATGTGCTGACGGCGCTGGTTCTGGTCGGGCCGGATGGCCGGGCTGGGCAGCGCCTGTCCAACAGTGTCGTCGCATTCTCCCGCCTGTCGCCGATGCAGCTCGACGCCTATGCGGCATGCGGCGAGGGCGTGGGCAAGGCGGGGGGCTATGCCATCCAGGGCCGTGCCGCGGGCTTCGCGCGCTTCCTTTCCGGCAGCTACAGCGGGGTCGTGGGCCTCCCGCTGTTCGAGGTGGCGCAACTGCTGCGCGGACGCGGCTATCCGGTCCCGTGAGGACGTGCATCCTAGTCGCGTGCAGCCCCGGCGAGCTGCGCGTGGCGGCGTTGCAGGACGGCACGTTGGTTGATTACGCAATAGGGCGGCCGGGCGGGCCGGATGGCATGGGCGACCTTTATCGCGGCCGGGTCGTGGCCCGCGTTCCCGCCATGGCCGGCGCGTTCGTGGCGCTGCCGGGAGCCGAGGGCTTCCTGCCGGATAGCGAGGGCGCCGATGCCGTATCGGACGGCATGGCGGTGGCGGTCCGGGTGACCCGGTCGGCGCAAGGGGGCAAAGGTCCGCGCCTCAGTGCGCGCGTTGCGGACGCCGACCGCGCGCTGGCTGGCACAGGGCCGCCGGTTCTGCTGGCCCGCGGTCCCGGCGCTGTCGAACGGCTGGCTATGCTGCACCCCTCCGCGCCGGTTTTGGTCGATGACCACGGAGTCGCTGCGACGCTCCGGCCATTGCTGGGCGGGCGCGTCTCGGTCGGCCGCTTGTTGGATGACGAGCTCGCCGGTTGGATCGACGCGCTTGCGGATGGCGGCGTCGCCCTGCCCGGCGGCATGCGCGCCACCATTCATCCGACACCGGCCCTGGTCGCCATCGACGTCGACGCCGGCGGCGCCAGCGCGGACCGCCGGCCCAAGCGCACGGCGCAGATGGCGGCAAACCGCGCGATGCTGCCCGCATTGGCCCGGCAAATCCGGCTCCGCAACCTGTCCGGCGCCATCGTGGTCGACGTGGCCGGGCTGGCGCTCAGCCATCGGAACGCACTGGCCCCGGACTTCGCCGCAGCGCTCGCCGCCGACCCGTTGCGGCCGCGGTTCCTGGGCTTCTCGGCGTTGGGCTTGGCGGAGATCATGCGCCCACGCACGCATCCGCCGCTGCACGAGCTGCTGGCCGGCCCGCACGCGGCGGGGCTCGCGGCATTGCGCGGGATTATGCAGGCCGCTGCCGCAGAACCTGCGGCGACGTTCGCATTGCGCGCCGCGCCCGATGTCGCGGCGGCCCTGGCGGCGGACGCTGTCGCCTTGCCGGACCTTGCGCGGCGCACCGGGCGTACCCTGATAGTGACGCCCGACCCGGCGCTGCCGCCGGGCGGCACAGCGGTCGAGAGGACAGCCCGTGCCTGAGCCATCATCGCCATCCCTCTGCCCGATCTGCGGCAAGCCCGTCTCAGCCGACGGTTCGCAAGCCGCCCGGCTGCGGCCGTTCTGCTCGGTCCGCTGCGCCGACGTGGACCTCGGCCGCTGGTTCGGCGGCGCCTACGCGATCCCCGGCCCGCCGCCTGAGCTGGACGATGACCCTCCGGAGAGCAGCTTGGCGCAGGGCGACGTCACATATCGGACTTGATGCGCGTTGCGCACTTGATCCCCGGGATAGGCTGGGGTAGCAAGCCGCTCCGGCGGTGCGAGCGATCCGTCTGGACGGGGCCCAGGTAGCTCAGCTGGTAGAGCATGCGACTGAAAATTGCAGTGTCGGCGGTTCGACTCCGTCCCTGGGCACCATTTCC
>CAXTJW010000565.1:0-2459 GCA_964244305.1 uncultured Acetobacteraceae bacterium | reverse complement strand
CAGACGGGTGGAGGCCATTTCGGACCGCCGGATCAGATTGACGCGGCAATCGAATCAGGGCGTATCGACGGCCCGCAACACCGGGCTTGCAGCCGCGCAGGGTCGGTACGTCATGTTTCTCGACGGCGATGACCTGCTGCACCCGACTGCTTTGGAACGGCTGCTTGGGGCGCTCGAGCACCATCGGGGCGCGGTCGCGGCATTTGGCACGTTCGTCAAGCTGCTGGCCGACGGCACGCCCTATCCCCAGCAAAAACCACTCTCGCGGCACCGGTATCCATCGGGCGACGTGCTGTCGCGCATGATCGAGGAGAACTTCCTGGCCAACGGCGGCCATGTCCTCGTCCGGACCGACATTGCCCGCGGGATCGGTGGTTTCGACGCTGTGCTCAGGCTGAGTGAGGATTGGGAATTCTGGTGCCGGCTTGCCGCCATGGGGGAGTTCTTCTTCATCGGAACCGAGCCGGAGGTGTTCTATCTTCGGGTGCATGGCAGCAGCTCGTCAGGGTCGCTCGCCTGCGACTGGGAGCATCATCAGCGCAGCGTGGATGCGGTGCTGAACAATCCTGATCTAGAGAGCCGGTTCGGAGCGGGCGCCTGGGCAAGCCTTCGACGCCGAGTGACGGCCAGCCATCTATTTGAGGCTGGTCGCGTCAATTTTGCCAATCGGCGGTTTCCGGCCGCTCGCCAGCTTATGCTGCGCTCGCTACGCCTGCATCCACGCGGCAAGCGCCTGGCGCTTTTCCTGATCGCGCAAGCCTCCCAGGCGACCAACCGCTCGCTGGTGTCCCGCCTGCGCTTCAGGGACGACGACGAACGAGTTGGAGGGGCCGGCTAAGATCACCGCATCTGCATCATGCCCCAGGCGTTCGGCAAAGACCGGCGCCCAGGGCGTCACCACCAGAGCACGATCGACGCGGGCTGCACTGTCCTCGCTTATTATCCAGCCCTCGTCGCTCCTCCCCCGCTCACGCGCACCAAATCTGGTGTTGGTGCGCCGCCGCTTCGCTCGCTGCGCTCTGGTTCGAGGTCTGCCTGGGCTATTCGTCGGCAGTCGCCTTCGCGTCATGCTTGGCTGCCCGGGCGGCTTCCTCGCCGGCCGCTTCAGCCTTCCGGTCGGCGACCTGCTGAGTATGCTGGCGGTGCAGGTCCATTGCCTCCACGGCGTGCCGATTCGCCACGGCCTCGGCTTCCGCCGCAGAGGTGGCGAGGCGCTCGGCCTTCTCGAAGTTGCCTGACCCGACGTGCTTGGCTGCTTCGTGGTGCATCTTCGCTGCCACGTCGAACTGGTGCGCGGCATCCTCGTGATGCTTGGCCGCAGTTTCCTTGATGTCATCCATCATGATCTCTCCTGAGTGAGGGGACAAGCGTCAGCGGCTCGGCCCGATAAATCGGGTTACCACGTGCCGGGCAGGTGCGGCCAGAGGCGCGGCCGAGGTGACAGCTCCGTCCGATCCTGACGCTTGATTTCCGAGCGTCAGGTAAATCGCTCCACCGATAGCTTGCTATTATTTCACGTAAACGTTGCGCCCAATCGCTTTGCGCATCGAGCGGCGTAGGGTCACCGGGAGGGTCACACGGAGCGCAAGCCGTGCGGCAGTGACCAGATAAATCGCCGGGGACGCCAATTGCAAAGCGGCGGATATCTTGCCGTCGTAGGCTAGCCTGGCCGTCGTGCCGGACAACATCTGGCTGCAGGTCCGCCGGTTGGCGCTCGTCATATGCGGCATTGCCTTCGAGATTGCCTTGCGGATGAATGTGCAATCCTCGAATTCGAGTTCGTATGGCCGGTAGCCTGCCGACTCCAGCAGCTTGGCGCTGACGGTCGCGGCCAACCGTTCGGTCTCGTTCAGATCGAGGCCGCGGCTGCCCAGTCTAACGATACCTTCGAGCGTACGGGCCTCCTGATACTCGCGCAGCGCTGCTTTCCGGAACTCGATGTCGGCTCGTCCAGCCCGGCGCCGCCGGGCCGAAAGCCCTGCAAGCTGTGAGTTCAGGGCGGAAATGCGGCCGTTGACGACCGATACGCTGGTCACGCTCTGTGTATGGATGCGATAGTCGCCGAGCACATCCGCCATGTTGACCAGCCGTCCCCTCTCCTGCAGCCGCCAGAAAAGGTCGGTGTCCTCGGCATGGAAGACGTGGCGATACCCGCCGACGGCCTCGACCGCCGCCCGGCGCATCATTAGGAACGGATGCAAGAGGTAGGGCTCGCGCTGCGGATACCAGTCGAGGTTCGCAAGGTCGGGCGACGGCAGGTGCTGGATGGGCCCGAGTGACCGCCCCGCCTCGTCGATCTGGAAAAACGCTCCAGATACGGCGGCGCAGTCCTGGTGCTCATCGAGATAGGCCAGCTGCTTTTCGAAACGCTGCGGGTGCGCCAGGTCGTCGGCGTCATGCCGGGCGATTATGTCGGCACGGCAGGCGGCAAGCCCGGCGTTCAGCGCGTCGACGATGCC
>CAXTJW010000564.1:0-2501 GCA_964244305.1 uncultured Acetobacteraceae bacterium | reverse complement strand
CCAGTCGACGCCGTCCTGGTGCATGCCCTCGGGCGTCGGCTGGCCGGACTGGCCCGGGCGGGCCTCGATACGGAACTGGTGCGCCTCGACATGCCAGCCGGGCGCGGGCGTCAGACCGTCGAACAGGGCGTAGCAGGCGCGCAGGATGGCCTGGAACGCGGCCGAGTCGGCGGCGTCCACCGCAATCGGGTCGAACCAGCGGGCGATGCCGCCATTCAGCGCGTTGTAGTCGCGGCTTTGATAATGCGGCTGGTCCGGTTTGCGCATGATCCCGGCGGCGCTGACCGCGAATGCGGCGTGGCGTCGCTTCCGGTAGCGGCCGCCGTCGGCCATATAGGTGTCGAGGCCCAGGTCGTCCCAGGTGCGGGCGAAGCCGTCCCAGTCGGACAGGCCGGCCTGTCCCAACGCCTCGGCCATCGCCGGCGCGTGCACGAAGGCGAAGCCTGCGTCGCGCAGTTTGGAGGTCCAGGATTCCAGGTTGGTCATGCGGCCTGCTCGTGGGCGGGAGTTATGGAGGGGGCGGTAGCAGCTTGCGGCGCCGGGGGAGCGCTCAGCGCGCGGTATGAGGTCAACGGGCTCTCGATCGCAAGCTCGTCGAAGCGCAGCTTGACCCGGCGGTTCAGCTCGCGCCCCACCGACCATCGGCTCGCCGGCTGAGTCTTCATGCGCACGCGCAGCACCCAGGCCGTGTCGATGAACTTCTCGATGCCCAGCACATCGAGCGGATCGAGCACCAGCGAGGCCCATTTCGGGTCTTTGCGCATCTCGGCCGCGAGGCCCTGCACCACCGGGATGATGCGGTCCGCCTCCTCGTTGAGTCCGACGCTGATATCCAGCAATGCATACCCGTAGTCGCGGGTCTGGTTGGTGACGGTCGTGACCGCGCTGAACGGGACGAGATGCACGGAGCCGTCCATCGCGCGGAGGCGTATGGTGCGGATCGACAGCGCCTCGACCGTGCCGGTCAGGCCGGCGAGGGTCACGATGTCGCCGACCTGCATCGCATTTTCGAGCAGCAGGAACAGCCCGGTGATAAGATCCTGCACGAGCTTCTGCGAGCCGAAGCCGACGGCGATGCCGATGACCCCGGCGCCGGCCAGCAGCGGCGCGATATTGATGCCCAGCTCGCTCAAGGTCATGAGCGCGACGACCAGCACGATGGTGACCAGCAAGATCGTGCGCAGCATCGGCAGCAACGTGCGGAGCCGGCCGGCACGCGCGAGATGCGCCTCCGCCGTCAGCCGCGCGAGATGCTGCTCGACCTTGGCGTTCGTCGCCTCCCAGACCAGGATCGCGAGGACGATGGTGACGGCGATCGTGGTGCTGGCCGAGGCGACGCGCCCGCCGAGGCCGTTGCGCCGCAGCCAATCGACCGCTCCGAGATCCCATGCTTCGAGCAGCGTGACGATCGTGAGGACGAACAGCACGACGGTGATGACGGCGCGCAATACGGGCTGGTAAACGGCGGCCCGCTCGATGAAGCCGGGATGGCGCTCCGACGTGGCCGGGTCGAAGCGCAGCGCGCGGTCTAGGCCGCCGATGAGCACGACGCCGATCAGGCGGCCGGCGAGCACGATGGCGGAGGTGACAATGCAGAAGTGAATAAGCCGGGTATAGCCGTTTCGCAGCTCGCCGGCCCATACCAGCCAAAGCGCCGCGATATAGAAGATGGCGACCAGGTGCCAGATGTCGGCGAACCGGCTCGACAGCGACGCCCAGACGCCGTGGACGAACCGGAGCGCGCGCAGGCGGGCGGCGACGTGGGTGCGGGCCTGTAGCACCGCGACGATCAGCATGCCATGCATGGCGAGCGAGAACAGCTTGAGCAGCGCGTCGTGCGCCGTTTGATACATGCCGAACAGCAACCCGACCTCGGCCAGCACCCAGCCGGTTGCGCCGACGATGAGGATACGGCGGAACCACCGGGTCAGGATCCCCGCCGCCCAGTCCGTGACATGCAGGAGCCGCAAGTGCGGCGCCGTGGGGCAAACCAGCATGGCGGCGACGCAGATCGCGATCCGGGTCAGGACGTAGGCGCTCAGCATCTCCTGAAGCGCGGCCCGGGTGGTGTCGGGCTCCGCGAGCCAGGTTCCGAGCAGGACGGTCACCATGGCGGCGAAGGCGGCGATGGGCAGCAGGTCCAATGCCAACAGGCCGAGCAAGTAGGGCAGGCGCTGCAATGCGCCCATGGCCCGGTTGAGCTGCTTGCCGCGTTCGATATGCTCGGTTTCGCCGGCCTCCGCGGCGGCTAGGCCCGTTTCGGGACGAAGTGGGTCCGGGATGGGGTCCGGCTCGGCTGACACGGCCGTGTCGGGAGACCAGGCGCCAAGCGACAAGCGCATACGGCGCAACAGGCGCATGACGGCCGCTTCGGCGCCCAAGCCGCAAGCGATGATCAACCCCATGCGCCAGAGCGCATCCAGCACCACGGCGCGGAAGTCCGCATCGGCGGTTTGGGTGCTGATCCAGCGCCACAGCATCGGCAGGTCGTTCACCGACCG
>CAXTJW010000563.1:0-2503 GCA_964244305.1 uncultured Acetobacteraceae bacterium | reverse complement strand
GCCTGCCGCTCGTGGTGCTCGCCACCGCCGCCACCGTCATCGCCAGCCAGGCGCTTATTTCCGGCGCATTCTCCATCGCTCGGCAATGCATGCAGATGGCGTTCCTCCCGCGCATGGCCGTGCTGCACACCAGCCACTCCGAGGAGGGACAGATCTTCGTGCCCCAAGTCAACATGGCCCTGCTGGTCGGCGTGCTGATCTTGGTGCTGGCGTTCCGCAGCAGCGACGCGCTGGCTGCCGCCTACGGCATCGCCGTCACCGGCACGTTTCTGTGCACCTGTGTGCTGGCGATGGTGGCGTTCCGCCGGCAGTTCGGGTGGCCGCGTAGCCTCGCCATCTCGGTGTTTGGTTTCTTCTTCGCCATCGACCTGCTGTTCTTCGCCGCCAATGCGCTGAAGATACCTGAGGGCGGCTGGGTGCCGCTGCTGCTCGGCTGTGCGCTGATGGCGATGATGACGTCGTGGAATCGCGGGCGCGAGCTCATGCTGGCGCGCTGGAAGCAGGACAGTTTGCCGCTCGCCTCGTTCCTGGCGCGGCTGCCGCAGTCCCGCACCGTGCGGGTGCCGGGCATGGCGGTGTTCCTGACCGGCAACCCGGACTATGTGCCGGCGGCGCTCCTGCACAACCTGAAGCACAATAAAGTATTGCACGAAAAGGTCCTGTTCGTGACGGTGCAGAACTTGGACATGCCGCAAGCGCCGGCCGACGAGCGGATCGAGGTGTCGGAATTGGCGGCCGGCGTGCACCGGGTCGTGCTGCGCTATGGCTTCATGGAGAGCCCCAACATTCCGCGCGGGCTCGAGGAACTGAGCGCCCACGGCGTCGAGTATAATGCCATGCAGGCAAGCTTCTTCCTGGGCCGCGAGGTCCTGGTGCGGGCCATGGTGCCGAAGCTGCCGGCTTGGCGGCTGTTCCTATTCCTGTTCATGGCGCGAAACGCCGTTCCGGCGACCGAGTTCTTCCGTATTCCCAGCGACCGCGTCGTCGAACTCGGCGTGCGAGTCGCGATCTAACAGTGGCTTAGCGGCAACGCCTCGGCTCGACGCGATCCGGGCCTCTCGCATTTTCATGTAATAGGGTCTAACTGGGATGGGGCAGGGATGCGGAAACGCTCGCATCCTGCGGAGCATCCGCGCCCGCCGGTCATCGTTCGAGCGCGTTTAAGGCGAGGTGATGGCGAAGCTGACCATGCTGCTGGCCCGAGGGCCGGGGCGTCCAGAGGGTGACCTCACCGATCGATTGACCGTGCGGCTCGCCTTGAACGCACAGGGCCAGATCGACTCGGCGGCCTACGACACCGACTCCATGCCATGGCTCGCGGTTCGCGACCGTCCCGGAATGCACGAGAAGCAGTCGGAATTGATCCGCCTCGACGAGGGCTGGGCCCTGCAGAGCCTGATCAGCGAGGACGATCCGCTCTGGGCCTTCGAGGGCCACGTATTCCGGCCCGGCGAACTCGTCCGGCTCAAGCGGCCGGATGGCGTGGAGTTGCTGTTCCGGATCGTGGCGAGCATTCCAGATTAGATGACTGGATATTGCAACGCGGCAATCCAAGCCGCACGCACAAAGCTAAATCCTATGTGGCCCTGGATCACCGCGCCAAAGCCGGCTCGCAATAACGGAGGTTCTTAATCCGCCGCCAGATGCTGCACCGGCAGGTCCAGCTTCTCCAACGTGACCGGGATCGACTTGGCGGCCGGCGTGTCGGCGCCCTCGGCGTGGTGCCAGACCGGAATCAATGGATTGGCCTCCGGATAGTATGCGCACATGCAGCCCTCGGGGATGTCATACGGCGTCACGATGAAGCCCTCCACCCGGCGCACAATGCCGTCGTCGACCTTGGTGGTCAGGGCTACGATATCACCCTCCGCCAACGACAGCCGATCGATGTCGTTCATGTGCATGAACAGCGTCATGCGGGTGCCGCGCACGCCGCGGAACCGGTCGTGATAGCCGTAGATCGTGGTGTTGAACTGGTCGTTGCTGCGAACCGTCATCAATTGCAGCACATCGCGATCCTGCTCCGGGATGGCGATATCCTCGTTCAGGCTGCGCGGAACGATGAAGTTGGCGCGGCCGGTCGGGGTGTGCCAGTCCCGCTTGCGCGCGGTGATCGGCAGGTGGAAACCGCCGGGTTTCTCGACGCGCACGTTGAAGTCGCCGAATAGCTGCGGATAGGTCCGCTCGATGGCGTCCCGCACCAGGCTGTAGTCGCCGACCCACTGCGCCCAGGGCACGGCCGCGTTGGGGTCGAGCGTCGCCTGCGCGATTCCGGCGACGATGGCGGGCTCGCTCATCAGATGCTCGCTCGCCGGCTCGCGTATCCCGTGCGAGCTCTGGACACAGGCGCTGGTGTCCTCGATGGTCACGACCTGCGGCCCCGTCGCCTGCAGGTCGATTTCGATGCGGCCGCGGCAGGGCAGGATGTAGGCCGCGCGCCCATGGATGACGTGGTTGCGGTTCAGCTTGGTCGAGATCATCACCGTCAGCGGGATGTCGCGCC
>CAXTJW010000562.1:0-2504 GCA_964244305.1 uncultured Acetobacteraceae bacterium | reverse complement strand
TTCGTCCCGCACCGCTACGTCTGAACCGGAGCATCGCATCATGGCCGAAACCCGCTTCACCAAGGACCACGAGTGGGTCCGCCTGGACGGCGCAGTCGCCACCGTGGGCGTGACCGACCACGCGCAGGAGGCGCTCGGCGACGTCGTGTTCGTCGAACTGCCCAAGCCTGGCCGCGAGGTGACCGAGGGCGAGGCCTGTGCCGTGGTCGAGAGCGTGAAGGCGGCGTCCGACGTCTATGCCCCGCTCGCCGGGCGCGTCACGGAGGCGAACGAGGCCGTCGTCGACGAGCCGGCGCTGGTGAACCGCGCGCCCGGCGGCGACGGTTGGTTTTTTCGTATCGAGTTGTCGGATCCGGCCGCCTTCGCCGCGCTGATGGACGAAGCCGCCTATCGGGCCCTGGTGGAGTCGCTTTGATGGACGGAGGATTCGACCCGCTCGCCGAACTCGGCGCATTGGAGGGGGCGGACAGCTTCGTCGCCCGGCACATCGCACCGAACGAGGCCGAGATCGCCGGCATGCTGCACGAGGTCGGCGCGGCGACGCTGGACGAGCTCGCGAGCAAGGCGGTGCCTGCGGCGATCCGCGCGCTGGAGGCCATGGACCTGCCACCCGCGATCGACGAGGCCACGGCCATCGCCGAGTTGCGCGGCCTTGCCGGGCAGAACGAGCTTAAGCGGTCGTTAATCGGCCAGGGCTATTATGGCACCCATGTGCCCCCCGTCATCCTTCGGAACGTGCTGGAAAACCCCGGCTGGTATACCGCCTATACGCCGTATCAGGCCGAGATCGCCCAGGGGCGGCTCGAGGCGCTGCTGAATTTCCAGAGCATGGTTTGCGACCTCACGGCCATGCCGATCGCCAATGCGTCGCTGCTCGATGAGGCGACGGCTGCGGCGGAAGCCGTCACGATGGCGCATGGCGTGGGCTCCACCAAATCGGACGTGCTGGCCGTCTGCGCCGACCTGCACCCGCAGACCCGCGCCGTGCTGGCCACCCGCGCGGCGCCGCGGGGCATTCAGCTCGTGGATGTGACGCCGGGCGACGTGGCGGCGATCGGGGCCGCGAACCCGTTCGCCGTCGTACTGCAGTATCCCGGCACCACCGGCGCGATCCGTGACCTGCACGCCGAGATCGCTGCCGCCCACGCCGCAGGTGCGCTCGCGATCGTCTGCACCGACCTGCTGTCATTGGTCGTCCTGACCCCGCCCGGCGAGATGGGGGCCGACGTCGTGGTGGGATCGGCGCAGCGGTTCGGCGTGCCGATGGCCTTTGGCGGCCCGCACGCCGGGTTCTTCGCGACACGCGATAGTTTCAAGCGCCAGATGCCCGGCCGGCTCGTCGGCCTGAGTCAGGACGCGGCCGGCGGCCCAGCCTTGCGCCTCGCGCTGCAGACCCGCGAGCAGCACATCCGGCGGGAGAAGGCGACGAGCAACATCTGCACCGCCCAGGTCCTGCTGGCGGTGATGGCCGGGATGTATGCCGTGTGGCACGGGCCCGAGGGCCTGCGCCGCATTGCCCGGCGGGTGAACCTGCAGGCACGGCTGCTGGCGGGCGCTGCCATCCGCGGCGGATTTTCGCTGCGGCATGACGCATTCTTCGACACGCTGACGCTGGATGGCGACGTGTCGAGGTTGTTGGACGGTGCCGGCGCGGCCGGGTTCAACCTGCGCGCTTTGCCGGATGGCGGCGTGTCGATCGCGCTGGACGAGACGGTGACACGGGTTGAGCTGCACCGGTTGGCGGCGCTCCTGGATGCGCCGCTGCTCGACGCCGCAGCCAGCGTGCCCGCCAGCCTGGTCCGCGGCTCCCCCGTGCTGACCGCCCCCGTGTTCGGCGCCTACCACGCCGAGCACGAGATGCTGCGCTACCTGAAGCGACTCGAGGATCGCGACATCGCGCTGAACCGCAGCATGATCCCGCTCGGCTCCTGCACGATGAAGCTGAACGCCACCGCCGAGATGATGCCGATCTCGCTGCCGGGCTTCGCCGACATCCACCCGTTCGCGCCGCCGGAGCAAACGCGCGGCTACCTGACATTGATCGAGCGGCTGTCGGGCTGGCTCTGCCAGGTGACCGGCTTCGCCGCCGTATCGTTGCAGCCGAACGCCGGCAGCCAGGGCGAGTATGCCGGCCTGCTCGCCATACGGACCTACCATGCCTCCCGCGGCGAGGCGCTGCGCGACATCTGCCTGATCCCATCCAGCGCGCACGGCACCAACCCGGCCAGCGCGGTGATGGCCGGCTACCGCGTCGTCGTCATCGGCTGCGACCGCGACGGCAACGTGGACCTGGCCGACCTCCGCGCCAAGGCGGCGCAGCATGGCGAACGGCTCGCGGCGCTGATGGTCACCTACCCCAGCACCCACGGCGTGTTCGAGGAAGGCATACGCGAGATCTGCGACGTGGTGCACCAGCACGGCGGCCAGGTGTATATGGACGGCGCGAACATGAACGCGCAGGTCGGCCTCACCAGCCCGGCCGCGATCGGCGCCGACGTGTGCCA
>CAXTJW010000561.1:0-2513 GCA_964244305.1 uncultured Acetobacteraceae bacterium | reverse complement strand
CGATGGTGGCGAGGTTGCGCCCGGTCGGCAGCACGTCCGCCCGGCCGCGGGTCGGTGCGCCCGCCGGCCCCGGCTCCACGAAGCGGCCGTCCAGCGCCACCAACAATGCCGCGCGCTCGGCGGCTGGCGACGCGTCGAGAGCATCGCCGTTCGCCGCCGGGTCCGATTGCCGCAACGCGTCCAGCATGCGCTCGCGCTGCAGCGGCGGCCGGCCATAGACGTGCAGGCCGTCGCGGAGCTGCAAGTCCTTCACATCGCACAAATAGGCGTCGAGGCGAGCGAGCGCGTCCTCGTCCTCAGCATCGCGCGCCACCCCGCTTTCGGCCAGCAGCCCGGCTGCGTCGGCGCGGTCCAGGATTTCCCGTCGCAGCGTTACGCCGCGCCGGCGGTCCAAGCCGTCGGCGGCGGCATACTCGTCGATCAGGCGTTCGAGCGCTACGGCGTCCCCATGCGCCGCGGCGGCGGCCAGCGGCGGCGTCAAGTGGCCGATGGTGACCGCGCCGAGGCGGCGCTTGGCGGCGGCGGCCTCGCCGGGATTATTCACGATAAATAGATACACGACCGGAACGCCGCCGATCAAGGCCCGCGGCAGGCAGGATGGCGACAGCGCGGCGGCCTTGCCCGGCAGCCACTCCAACGAACCGTGCGCACCCAGATGCACGATGGCGTGCACGCCTCGCAGCCAAAGGTAAAACGCGACGTAGGCATGGCAGGGCGCCTGGTCCGGGTCATGATACGAAGCGCGCCGATCTGCGCCGCCGCGGTCGGGCTGGATCGCGACGGTCATATTGCCTAGGCGTAGGTGCTGGAGGTTAAAGTCGCCGAGCGGCTCGCCCCAGGCCGCGCGGATGCTCGCCTGCACGGGGTTGGGCAAGGTCGCAAACAGGGAGCGGTAGGCGGCAAGCGACAGCATCGGCATCGGCGGCGTGTGGCACAGCGCATCAACGAGCGCGGCCTGATCAGGCAACTCGCCCGTCGCGAACCCGGCCCCGTGCAGGTCATGCAGGATCGCGTGCAGACTGGCGAAGCTGTCCAGGCCGACGGCATGCCCGCGCTGGCCGCCGACGCCGGGGTAGTCCGACAGCACGACGGCAATCCGCCGCTCCGGGCGCGGAGCACGGGCCAGGCGCACCCAGCCGGCCGCACGGTCCGCCGCCAACGCGATGCCGTCCGGGTCGGGGCGATGCACGATGCGGGCATATTGCAGCGCGGGCTGTGCCGGTTCGGCGTCTTTGAACGAGATCGCGCCAGTCAGCAGCCGGCCGTCCAGCTCGGGCAGCACGACCTGCATCGCGAGGTCGGCCGGCGACAGGCCGCGCGAGGACGCCTGCCACGCCGCACGCGTCGACCCCGCCAGCACGAGCTGCAGCACCGGCGCTCCCGGCGCGTCGAGCGGCGACCCGGCATCGCCCTGCCGCGCGCTGAACCCGGTCGCGTTCAACACTGCGGCAGGGCGCCAGGCGCGCAGCGTCGCGGCAGCATAGGCGGCGCTGTCCGGCGCTTTCAGGCTCGGGACATAGAGGGCGCCCACCGCCAGCCCACGCGCACGCAGCGCCGCCATCAGCGCCTCGATTGGGGCGATGTCGGCCGACAGCAAATGCGAGCGGTAGAACACGATCGCCGCCAACGGCCGGTCCTCGATCAGGTCCAGCGCGTGCACGCCATGCTGCGGCACCGGCTCGGCGGCGTCGTGCGTGTCGGGGCATAGGCCGGCGAGATGCGCGGCAAGCCGCAGCGCGCGGGCCATGTTGGCCGGGCCGCCGAGGCGGAAACATGCGTCCAGCCGCGCGAGCTTGCCGGGCGCCACGGTCGACAGCGCCGCCAGCCGTGCGTCGTCCAGCCCGTCGCCCGGCAGCACGGCCAGCGCGATGCCGCGTTCCCGGCACAGCGCCGCGACCTCCTCCGTGCCATAGCGCCAGTAGTCCAGCCCACCCAGCAGCCGCACGACGATGCAGCGCGCATGGGCCAGCACCTGCTCGGCGTAGAGGTCCACCGACATCGGGTGCCGCAACCGCCCAAGGCTCGCGAGCCGCAGCCCCGGCGCGTCCGCCATCGCCCGCCAAGCACCGGCCAGCGCGCCCAGGTCCGCATCCGAGAACGACAGCACGACCACGTCCGCGGCGGTCTGGCCGAGGTCGCAGGCGGCGGTGTCCTCGTCCAGCGTGCGGGTTTCGCGGACCAGCAAATGCATGGCGTCAGCCGATCATGCCGGCTTCGATGGCGGCGCGGTCGAGTCCGGTCTCGCCGATGACGACGAGCTGGCCGAGCCGGGCCTCGTTCGGCGCCCAGGCGCGGTCGAACTCCTTGCGGAAGCGGCCGCCGACGCCCTGGATGGCGAGCCGCAGCGGCTTGCCCCGGACCGCGGCGAACCCCTTGATGCGCAGCACCCGGTGCCGTTCCGCGACGCTCATCAGCCGGGCGAGCAGCGCGTCGGGGGTGTCCGTCTCGGGGATCGCCACGACGAAGCTCTCGAAATCGTCGTGCTCGTGCGCGCCGTCCTCGGCGTCGTGATG
>CAXTJW010000560.1:0-2515 GCA_964244305.1 uncultured Acetobacteraceae bacterium | reverse complement strand
ATGTCATCGTGGTGGGTGCGGGCGGTGCCGGGCTGCGCGCGACGCTGGGGATGGGCGCGGCCGGATTGCGGACCGCGTGCCTGACGAAGGTGTTCCCCACCCGCAGCCACACGGTCGCGGCGCAGGGCGGCATCGGCGCGGCACTCGGCAACATGGGCGAGGACGACTGGCGCTGGCACATGTACGACACCGTGAAGGGGTCGGATTGGCTCGGCGATCAGGACGCGATCGAATATATGTGCCGCGAGGCGATTCCGGCGGTTTACGAGCTGGAGCATTACGGCGTGCCGTTCAGCCGCACCGAGGACGGCCGCATCTATCAGCGCCCGTTCGGCGGCCACATGAAGGATTACGGCAAGACGCCGGCCATGCGCGCTTGCGCCGCCGCTGACCGCACTGGCCACGCCATCCTGCACACGCTGTATCAACAAAGCCTGAAGCACGAGGTCGAGTTCTTCGTCGAGTATATCGCGCTCGATCTGATCATGGACGAGGAGGGCGCCTGCCGCGGCGTCATGGCCTGGTGCCTGGAGGATGGCTCGATGCATCGCTTCCGCGCGCAGAATGTCGTGCTGGCCACCGGCGGCTACGGCCGGGCGTATTTCAGCTGCACCAGCGCACACACCTGCACCGGCGACGGCAACGGCATGGCGATCCGCGCCGGCATTCCGATGCAGGACATGGAGTTCGTGCAGTTCCACCCGACCGGCATCTACGGATCCGGCTGCCTGATCACAGAGGGCTCGCGCGGCGAGGGCGGCTATCTCACCAATTCCGAGGGCGAGCGTTTCATGGAGCGCTACGCGCCGACGGCAAAGGACCTCGCCAGCCGCGACGTGGTGTCACGCTCGATGACGCTGGAGATCAATGCTGGCCGCGGCGTGGGTGCCAACAAGGACCACATCCATCTGCATCTGGAGCATCTCGGCGCAGAACTCCTGCATGAGCGGCTGCCGGGCATCAGCGAGACGGCAAAGGTGTTCGCCGGCGTCGACGTGACGAAGGAGCCGATCCCAGTGTTGCCGACCGTGCACTACAACATGGGCGGTATCCCGACCAACTACCGCACCGAAGTGCTTCGCCCCACCGCGAAGGACCCTGACGCCGTCGTGCCCGGCCTGATGGCGGTCGGCGAGGCGGCCTGCGTTTCGGTGCATGGCGCCAACCGTCTCGGCACCAACTCGCTGCTCGATCTCGTGGTGTTCGGCCGCGCTGCTGCGCACCGCGCGTCCGAGATTTTCAAGCCCGGTGCAAGCCAGGCTCCGTTGCCGGCGCGTGCCGGCGAGGCGTCGCTAGAGCGCTTCGACCGGACCCGCAATGCGAGCGGCGATACGAAGGTGTCGGCGATGCGGTTCGAGCTGCAGAAGGTCATGCAGTCGCACGCAGCGGTGTATCGCAACAGCGAGAGCCTCAAGGAAGGCGTCTCGAAGATGAAGACGCTGTGGTCCGGGATGGCCGATATGCAGGTTAGCGACCGTAGCCTGATCTGGAACAGCGACCTGGTCGAGGCGCTGGAGTTCGATAACCTGATGGGCAACGCCATGACCACCATGGTCAGCGCCGAAAATCGGCACGAGAGCCGCGGCGCGCACGCCCATGACGATTTTCCCGACCGCGACGACGGCGAGTGGATGAAGCATACGCTGGCCTGGTGCGACACCGACGGCAAGGTCGACCTGGGTTACCGCGAGGTGAAGATGCAGACGCTCACCAACGAGGTCTCGGTGTTCCCGCCAAAGAAGCGCGTCTACTAGAGCGAAAGAAGCAAACGAGATGGCTACCTTTACGCTGCCAAAGAACAGCAAGATCGGCCAGGGACAGACCTACAAGGCAGCCCCTGGCGCGACCCGGACCAAGGAGTTCCGGGTTTATCGCTGGAACCCGGACGACGGCGCCAACCCGCATATCGACACCTACGAGCTCGACCTCGACAAGGTCGGCCCCATGGTGCTGGACGCGCTGATCTACATTAAGAACGAGGTCGACCCGACACTGACGTTTCGCCGGTCCTGTCGCGAGGGGATCTGCGGCAGCTGTTCGATGAACATCGACGGCGGCAACACGCTCGCTTGCCTCAAGGCGCATGACGAGGTCGCTGGCGCGGTCCGCATCTACCCGCTGCCGCATATGGCTGTCGTGAAGGACCTGGTGCCGGACCTGTCGCAGGCCTACGCGCAGCTCCGCAGCATCGAGCCATGGCTGAAGTCCGACACCCAGCCGCCGCCGGATGCCGAGCGGCTGCAGAGCAAGGAGGAGCGCGCCAAGCTCGACGGCATGTGGGAGTGCATCCTGTGCTTCTGCTGTACCACGTCCTGCCCGAGCTACTGGTGGAACGGCGATCGCTATCTCGGCCCGGCCGTGCTGCTCCAGGCCTATCGCTGGATCGCCGATAGCCGCGACGAGTATACCGGAAGCCGGCTCGACGAGCTCGAGGACACCTACAAGCTGTACCGTTGTCACACGATCATGAACTGCACTAAGACGTGCCCCAAGGGCCTCAATCCCGCCAAGGCGA
>CAXTJW010000559.1:0-2515 GCA_964244305.1 uncultured Acetobacteraceae bacterium | reverse complement strand
CGCAGCCGCAGCTCCTGCCCGGCGTCGCTCTCGTCGCCGGGATACAGCACGCGGGACACCGCCTCGGTCCGCATCCGGTCGCGCATGGCGCCGACGTGGTCGCCCCGGTTGAACTCGTCGAGATGCATGGGTGTCGCGGCCCGCGCCGCCCAGAGCCGCAGCGTGTTGGCGTGGTGGGTCTTGGCGGAGCTGCCGATCCGGCCAGAGGTCGGGCCGCCGATCACCGGCATGTCGAAGGCGACGGCGGACAGTAGCTCGGCCGGCTGCCAGGCATAGACGCTGCGGCCGCCGGCACCCTCGTGCCGGGCGACGGTGCCGCCGAAGCCGACGGGGTAGGCGACCTCGGCGCGCTCGAACTCCCACGGGTTGCCGAGGGAGAGCCAGTCCTCCGGCAGCTCCTGCTGGATGCCGTCCGCGAGGACCTGGCGGAACAGGCCGTTCTCATAGCGGATGCCGTAGCCGTAGGACGGAATGCCGAGCGTCGCCATGCTCTCCATGAAGCAGGCCGCCAAGCGCCCAAGGCCGCCGTTGCCGAGCGCCGCGTCCGGCTCGAGCTCGCGCAGCCGGTCGAGGTTGATGCCCTCTGCCGATAGCGCCGCCCGCACCCGGTCGAGCAGGCCGAGGTTGCCCATGGCGTCGAACAGCAGCCGCCCGATCAGGAATTCGAGCGAAAGATAATACACCCGCTTGGCGCCGCTCTGGTAGGTGCGCCGGGTGCTGTCGAACCAGCAATCCAGGATGCTGTCGCGCACGGCGAGGGCCGTTGCGACGAACCAGTCCCGCTCGCTGGCGGCGATGGGCGCCTTGCCGACCTGGTAGGTCAGCTTGGCAACGATCGTGGCCCGCAGGCTGTCGACCGCTTCGGCTTCGGTCGGAGCGGTGGGCGGCGTTGCTACATCCATGTCAGGGCATCCCGTTTGGATTCAGGTTAGCGGCATCTTGCGCACTGCCGGTCCATTCCCGCCAGAGGAGGATCAGCGCCGCCATGATCGCGGGCCCGAGGAACAGGCCCAGCAGGCCGAAGGTCTCGACCCCGCCGAGGATGCCGAGCAGCACCCAAATGAAGGGCAGGCGGGTCGTGCCGCCGATCAGCGCCGGGCGGACGGCGTGGTCAGCGATGAAGATCGTGACCATGCCGCCGCCGAACAGCGCGATCGCCGCAACTGCGGAGCCCGTCGTCAACACCAGCAGCGACGCGATGGCCAGCAGGATCGTGGCGCCCATCGGGACCATTGCCGCAACCGCCGTGAATGCGCCCAGCAGCACCGGATGCGGCACTCCGGCGAGCCAGTAGCCCACCCCCAACGCGGCGCCGACGCCAAGCCCGACAAGCACCAGCCCATCCACCGTGCCGTGGACGGAGGCGATGATCTGCCGGCCGAGATCCTCGCCCTGCGAGCCGAACAGCCGGCGGCTGGCGATGCGGACCTGCTCGATCAGCCGGTTCCCGTCGCGAAACAGGAAGAACAGCGCGGCGAGGGTGAAGCCGAACATGACGCCGCGATGCGCGAGCTGCACGCCGAACTCGCGGCCGAACAGCGTGATCTGCGCCCGGTCCACCCGGCCCAGCAGCGTGCGGGCATCCGCCGGGTCGCGCAGGTTGGCGTCCCACCAGCTCGTCGCCAATGGCGCGCCTACAGGGAGCCGCGCGAGCCAGTCCGGCGTGGCCATGCCGTGCTCGCGGACATCGACGACCATGGCGGTGGCGAGCCGTGCCTCGTGGCTGAGCTGGACCACGGCGAGGGTGAGCGGGACGGCGAACAGCAGCGTGATGGCGGCGGTGAACAACAGCGGCAGCAGGATGTTGTGACGCCCGGTGCCGAACCGCCGCTGCGTCCGCAAATAGAGCGGCCAGGTGGCGATTGCGAGGATCACCGCCCAGACCAGCGCGCCGAGGAAGCCTTCGAGCAGGTAAATGCCCAGCAGAGTGAGGCCGGTCGCGAGCACGACGCGGGCGATCTGCTGACCGCTTTGCCTGCGTTCGGCCTGGTGCGCTGTCGGCATGTCCATGATGCGGCGTCCTCGATGCGGCTGTGGCCGTGATGGTGGGGGGCAGCATAGCGGGAAGCGCTGCGCTTGCCCAACGGATGCGGACAGGTCACGGTTACCATAGAAGCCGAACCTGGAGAGCCGAGCATGGCGGACGCCGCTGAGACCAATTGGAAGACCGACGGGGTGCGCGTGATCCCGGGCGACAGCCTGGACACGAACACGCCGCAGTCGCCGGGCATGAACCGCGCGGCGGCCATCAACTTTGCCCGGGCGGGCGCGCAGAAGCTGTGGGCCGGCACGGTGCACATCCATCCCGAAGCCAAGACCGGCGCCCATCACCACGGCGCGCTGGAGAGCGTCATCTACGTCCTGCGCGGCCGGGCGCGGATGCGCTGGGGCAATGCGTTGGAGTTCGTGGCCGAAGCCGGGCCGGGCGACTTCATTTTCGTGCCGCCCTACGTGCCGCATCAGGAGATCAACGCCAGCACGACCGAGACGCTGGAGTGCGTGCTGGTGCGCAGCG
>CAXTJW010000558.1:0-2525 GCA_964244305.1 uncultured Acetobacteraceae bacterium | reverse complement strand
GAAGCGGACGCCGCCGGCGCCGGGCTTGAACCCGGCCTCGTCCAGCAAGGCGACGGCGCGCTTGCGGTCGAACGGATAGGGCGGCGGGTTGTCCGAGAAGAACGCCGTGGAGGCGGAGGGGATCGGCCCGGTCGCCGGCTTGCCCTGGCCATACAAGAAGTTCTCGATGAAGAACGGCACGTCGATCGCGTGGGCGATGGCGCGGCGCACGCGCACGTCCGCCAGTTCCTTGCGGCGGTGGTTGAACTCGAGCGTGTTGTTGAAGGCGTTGGCCTCCGAGCCGCGCGTGGTGACGATGTAGTTCGGGTCGGTCTTCAGCCGGTCGAGGTCGGCGAGCGAGATACCGTTGTAGCAGGTAACCTGGACTTGGCCGGTTTCGAGCGCCGCCGCGGCCGCTGCGCGGTCGGTGATGAAGCGCCAGACGATGCGGTCCACGTACGGGGAGCCTTCGCGCCAATAGGCCGGGTTGCGGTCGGCGATGACGTATTGGCCGCGTTCGTACTGCACGAACTTGAACGGCCCGGTGCCGATCGGGGCGGTGTTGGCCGGGTTCTCCAGCACGTTGGTGCCCTCGAACACATGGCGCGGGGCGATGTAGCCGAGGTCGCACAACGCGCGCAGCAGCAAGGCCTCCGGCATGGGGCGGCTGTAGCGGAACACGGCGGTGTGGGGGTCGGGCGTGTCGACGGCTTCGAGGTATTGCTGCAGTTGGGTGCCGTAGTTGAGGTACTTCTTCCACAGCTCCATGGCGCTGTATTGCACGTCCGTCGCGGTGAACGGCTTGCCGTCATGCCACTGCACGCCATCGCGGAGATGGAAGGTCACGGTCTTGCCGTCGGGTGCGGACTGCCACGCCGTCGCCAACACGGGTGCGGGTTTGCCGGATGCATCGAGGTCGACCAGCGATTCCATGATCTTGCTGGTGATGATGTAGACGCCGGTGGAGGCACGCAGCGCCGGGTTGAGGATGCGCTGCTCGCCGCTGAGATGCGAGGTGAGCACGCCGCCGCGCTTGATCGTGGCGGGAGCGTTGGGCGCCTGGGCCGTTGCTTGCCGGATTAGCGGCAGGCCGGCGATCAAGGCGGGGGCGAGCCGCATCGCTCCGCGTCGTGTCAGCGCCATTCGATTGACCTCTCGGGAAAGGGGGGGACGGTAGGCCCGGACAGCGGGCATAAGACATTCTGTCCATGCGGCATGGCCGTGTCGAGACTGGAGGGTCTGGCCCGCAGGGAAAGCGTGCAAGGCTGAATCACATTGTGGTTCACATAGGGGAGGACTTAAACGATCCCCGTCAAGACTAAATTCCTATCAAACGCTGCATTCGATCCTTCTCGGACATTTGCATCTGGTTCCCGCACCAAGTGCGCGTTCAATGGTCAACAGCGGCGCCGTGTCGAAGACCCCAATCATCGAACGCGGCTGAGGCTGAACTCCCCGGGCGATCCTGCCAGCGGCACAGCTCGCCACTCCTTCGTTGTGTCACCTAAAACGCCCAACGGTAGCTGTATGCGCTTGCAATCATCGGGACTCATGCTCGCAAACAGCGCTTAATCCTGCTCGGATTAGCTGACTATGGGGCAAGCGCCGTGCTCACGTTATCTGCCACTGTGCTTGCCATCATCGGGCCGTGCTCGCCAATGGAGGTTTGTGCTCACATTCCGTGCCAAGGGCGGCATTGAGGTTAGGAGGACACCGCATCTCGCTGACAAGTCATGTATCGTGCCCGGTTTGGCTCGACAGCACGAAGGCGGAGCCGCAGGTCGAGATGGAGCGCTACGCCGAGATCGTCGCCGCGCTCAAGGTGAGGACGTCCAACAAGAAGGGCCACCGGCTCTCGACCCGGCGTGCGATCGAGTTGCTGGAGGACACGGGCGTGGAGACGCCCGACGGGCTGGTGCGGGCACCCAAAGGGCTGCTGAAGCGCCCGACCCTCGACCGGTTCATGCGTGGTGCTGGCCTTGACCACGCGCGCGTCGTCCGCCCGGCCGCCGCCGTCCGTTTCCAGGCCAAGCGCGCCAATGCATTGTGGCACTTCGACATGAGCCCGTCCGACCTGAAGCACGTCAAGGCGCCGCTCTGGGTCGAGGAGGGCCGCGGCAAGCCGACCCTGATGCTGTTCTCCGTCGTCGATGACCGCTCAGGTGTTGGCTATCAGGAGTATCGCTGTGTCTACGGCGAAGAGGCCGAGGCGGCGCTCCGGTTCCTGTTCAACGCCATGGCGGCCAAGCCGGAGGCCGAGCTGCCGTTCCAGGGCATCCCAGCCGCCCTCCACATGGACAACGGGCCGGTGAGCCGCGCCAAGGTGTTCCAGTCGGTGATGGGCAGCCTGGGCGTGCGGGTGCTGACGCATATGCCGCCGTCGACGGACGAGCGGCGGACGCCGGCCCGCGCCAAAGGCAAGGTCGAGCGGCCGTTCCGCACCGTCAAGGAAGCGCACGGGACGCTTTACCACTTCCATGCGCCGACCGACGAGGCGGAGGCGAACCTGTGGCTGCGGCGCTATCTGGTCACCTACAACAACGGCC
>CAXTJW010000557.1:0-2541 GCA_964244305.1 uncultured Acetobacteraceae bacterium | reverse complement strand
ACCGTGCTACGCCACGGGGTCAGCAAGATCCGCTCGGGGCGGCGGCATACGGCCGGCATCATCTTCCACGATGCGGCCTGAGCCGCAGCGTTGACGCCGGACCTCTTTGAGGAGAGGCGGCGTGATCCTCCCCTTCCCAAGGGCGCGATGCTGCTCGGCGGCTTTGCCCTGCCGATGGAGGCACCGTTGCTTGCTGCTCTCGATGCGGTAGAGGCGGCGGCGTTCGACGACCTCGCCCGGCGGGCGGCAGCCGTGGCCGGCTTCGATGGGTTCGCGCGCGACATCGCGGTGTGGGGCGGCCCGTTCCGGCTTGCGCTCCACGGCGTCCTGCCGCTCGCAGACGGCGAGCATCCCGTGCTGGGCCGACGCCGCGTCAATCTCACCTTTCGCCGAGCGCTGTAGGATGCAGACCCTGCTGCTCACGCATCCGGCGTTCCTGCGGCACGAGACGGGGCCGCTGCACCCCGAGCGCCCGGCGCGGATGCGCACGATCGACGCTGCCCTGGCGGGACCTGCGTTCGCGGCGTTGCGGCGGGAAGAGGTTCCCTCGCGGGACGACGTCGAGGCCGCGGTCCTGCTCGCGCACAGCTATGCCTACCTGGAGCATGTGCAGGCGGTCTCGGCGAACCGCGATCGCCTGCCCGTGCAGATCGACCCGGACACCGTCGTCGCCGAGGGAACCTGGGATGCGGCGCTGCGGGCAGTGGGGGCGGGCCTCTACGCGATTGACACCGTGATGAACCCGGCATCCGGGGTCACCAACGCGTTCTGCCAGGTGCGCCCGCCGGGTCATCACGCCGAGCGCGACCGCGCCATGGGCTTCTGCCTGTTCTCCACCGTGGCCATCGCGGCGCTGTATGCCAGGGCACGGCACGGCGCATGGCGCGTGGCCGTCATCGACTTCGACGTGCATCACGGCAACGGCACGCAGAAGATCTTTTGGCCAGACTCGGACATGTTCTACGGTTCCACGCACCAGATGCCGCTCTTCCCGGGAACGGGTGCGGTCTCGGAGCGCGGCGTCGGCAACATCTGCAACGCGCCGCTGCGGGCCGGGGACGACGGAGCTGTGTTCCGCGCTGCGTTCGAGGGACGCATCCTCCCCGCTTTGGAGAGCTTCGGCCCGAACCTCATCCTTGTTTCGGCGGGGTTCGACGCCCACCGGGACGATCCACTGGCCGACCTGCGCCTGCTCGAGCCCGATTTCGCGTGGGCAACGGATCGGATCGTGAGCGTCGCCCATCATCACTGCGCGGGCCGCATCGTGTCGTTCCTCGAAGGCGGATACCAGTTGGATGCGCTGGCCCGGTCCACGGCGGCGCATGTCGAGGCGCTGATGCGCGGCGCCGGGTAGGCCGGCGGCATCAGGGACGCGGCGGCGTCTCGGGGCAGGCGCCGACACGACGGCCCACCTGCGTTTCGGACATGGTCATGTTCTTGCCGCCCATCTTCATTGTAATGCGGCCGCGGAAAACCTCCCCAGCCAAGGTATAGGAAGCAGAAGCGCGCGCTGCGTTGGTTCCCTCGCAGACGATGTCGAAGGTCAGGACCTTGCCATCCTGGCGGACGTTCGATGCGGGGCATTGCGAAAGCGGGTTGTTGTCGCCCAGGACCGTGAGGCCATAGCTGCCGCCCGCGCCGTCCGGCATCACGCAGACGGCGACGGTCTTCTTCATATTTAGGTCCTCGACATGGGGCAGCTCGAGGCGGACCTCCACGTCGTATCCGCCGGCCGCAAGCAGGTCCTCGCCGGCGTGCGACTGGCGCAGCGGAGCGGCGGCCAGGATGAGAGCAAGGCAGATGGTGGAGCAATGGGACATTCAGCTCTTCCTGGGCCGGATCACATAGTGGGCAAGCCTGCACCGAACATATCGCCGCGTGTCAGGCGCTCCGTTTCTTGCGCCCATATCCACTCCGGCGCTGTTCATCGCCCCGGCGCCATGACGGTCCGCCGCCGACCCTTGAAGGCGCAGAGGCAGGTCAGCCAGCTCTTGCTGGCCCAGCGCCGCCTAAGCTCGCGGGTCGCTGAGTCGTGGAGGACGCCGCGGTTGCCCGTGAACGGGCCGCGATCGGACACGGCGACGATCTCGCCGAACGGCGTTACACGGTTCTGCAGGGGCATCTGGCGTCCCTGTTCATGGATCCGGTATCGCAGCACTGTAAAAACGGCCCTACTCCGGGTTTTGCTCTTGAACCGGAGTGAGGGGTGATCTGGATTTCACCGCGAGACTCGGAGTGTTAGCCTGGTTTCCCGGCCCCATGTTGACCGTCATTGCCATAGGAGCGGCTGCCTTCGCCTGAAGGGATCGTCGGTGGCTGCGCCCATGAGTGTTCCCGCTGCAAGCGGACCGGACGACCGCCGAGCGGCCCCTCGCAGCGTCAGTGTCATGCCGTCAGAGCCCCCGCGGTTCGAGCCTAAAGTTGCGCGGGCGGTGGTGCTGGAGGCTTTGAGCGGACTGGTCGATGCCGGCCTCGGGACATGGTCAGAGCGCGATGACGGTCTGACCGAACTCCACATCCTGAGTGGCGAGCGGTGGCTGC
>CAXTJW010000556.1:0-2541 GCA_964244305.1 uncultured Acetobacteraceae bacterium | reverse complement strand
GGTCGCCGCCGCCGAAGGCCTGTCGGCCTAGCCCGCATGCATCATCGGCGGCCATTCATAACCAGGGCTGCTGCGTTCGCCTGCGCAGCCTTCGTCCTCATATCCAGCGCCGTTCAGGCGGCCGAGATCCACGTCATAAGCTCCGGCGGGTTCGCCGCCGCCTACCGCGCGCTCGCCCCCGAGTTCGAGCGCAAGACCGGTAACACCCTCGTCGTCGGCTGGGGGCCGTCGATGGGGCAGACGACGGACGCCGTGCCTACCCGGCTCGCACGCAACGAGCCGATCGACGTGGTGATCATGGTCGGCTATGCACTCAATCAGCTTGTCGACCAGGGCAAGGTGTCGGCAGCCAGCCGGGTCGACCTCGCACAATCCGGCATCGGCGTCGTCGTGCGGGCCGGCGCGCCCCGGCCGGACATCGCCAGCGTCGACGGGCTGCGGCGCGCCCTGCTTGCCGCCAAGTCGATCGCCTATTCCGACAGCGCCAGCGGAGTATACATCCAGAACGAGATGTTCAAGCGCATGGGCATCGCCGACGAAATGGCGGGCAAGGCGCGGATGATCCCAGCCGAGCCGGTCGGCGCCGTCGTGGCGCGCGGCGACGCCGAGATCGGCTTCCAGCAGATCAGCGAGCTGCGGCCCATCGAGGGGATCGACCTGGTTGGCCCGCTGCCGCCCGGGCTGCAGCAGGTGACGGTGTTCTCCGCCGGCGTGTTGTCCAGCAGCCGCGAGCCGGAGGCCGCCGGGGCGCTGATCCGTTTCCTCGCCTCGCCGGCGGCTGCCGGGGTCATCGCCGAGAGCGGCATGGAGCCGCTGGGCGGGGCTGCGGCAAAGCCATGATGTCGCCGGCGGCATCGCCGCGGCATGCGCCATGCTGACGGTCCATCACCTCAACAACTCCCGCTCGCAGCGGGTGATCTGGCTGCTGGAGGAGCTGGGCGTCCCCTACGAGGTGAAACGCTACGAGCGGGACGCCAAGACGCTGCTGGCGCCGCCCGCTCTCCGCGCCGTGCATCCGCTCGGCAAGTCGCCCGTCATCACCGACGGCCCCCGCACCATCGCCGAAACCGGCGCGATCGTGGAGTATCTCGTCGGCGCGTTCGGGCAGGGCCGGCTGATCCCATCCGCCGGCACCGAGGAGCGGCTGCGCTACACCTATTGGCTGCACTTCGCCGAGGGGTCGGCCATGCCGCCGCTGGTGATGACGCTGCTGTTCAACGAGATGCCCAAGCGCACGCCGGCGCTGATCCGCCCGATTGCCAAGATGATCGGCAGCGGCGTGCAGAAGGGCTATCTCCGCCCGATGCTGGACGCGCACTTGGCGCTGATGGAGGCCGAACTGGGCCGCAGCGGGTGGTTTGCCGGCAACGAGTTCACCGCCGCCGACGTGATGATGAGCTTTCCCGTCGAGGCGGCTGCGAGCCGCGGCGGGCTCGGCGGCAACGAACGGCTGCGGCAATGGCTGGCGCGCATTCATGCACGGCCTGCGTATCAGGCGGCGTTGAGGGCGGGCGGGCCGTATGCCTATGCGTAGGCGCTCCCTGGTTTGACGGTCCTATTCGGCGGTTTGCCGGAGTTGCCGGGCTGCAATCGCGCACTTATCTTGCAAGCATGTCTGAAAGCATCGAGCATCTCGACGTCCTCATCATCGGTGCCGGGCTGTCCGGCATAGGCGCTGCGTGCCACCTCGCGATGCGCTGCCCCGGCAAGTCGTTCGCATTGCTTGAGGCGCGTGACACGATCGGCGGCACCTGGGATTTGTTCCGCTACCCCGGCATCCGCTCCGATTCGGACATGTATACGCTCGGATACTCGTTCCGGCCTTGGAGGGAGGCGAAGGCGATCGCGGACGGTCCCGCCATCCTGAACTACGTGCGCGAGACGGCTGCGGCCTATGGGGTCGATAGCAAAATCCGCTTCAAGCACACCGTCAAGCGGATCGCCTGGTCGACCGCCGACGCGCTGTGGACCATCGAGGCCGAGCAGGGCGAAGACCGCATCCCCGTGCGTTTCACCTGCGGCTTCCTGTTCACCTGCACCGGCTATTACGACTATTCCGGCGGCTACACGCCTGATTTCCCGGGGGTTGCTGGTTATCGCGGCCAAATGGTGCATCCGCAGTTCTGGCCCGCTGGCCTCGACTATGCCGGCAAGCAGGTGGTGGTGATCGGCAGCGGCGCCACGGCGGTCACCCTCGTGCCGGCGATGGCGCAAACCGCCGCCCATGTGACGATGCTGCAGCGTTCGCCGACCTACATCGTTTCCCGCCCGGCGGAAGACGCGTTCGCCAACTGGCTGCGCCGCAAGCTGCCGGGCAAGCTCGCCTATGGCATAACGCGCTGGCGCAACGTGCTGCTGACGATGTTCTTCTTCAATTTGGCCCGAAAAAAGCCCGAGAAGTTCAAGGCCGGCGTGCTGAAGGGAGTCCGTGCGCATCTGGGCCCGGACTACGACGTCGCGACGCATTTCACCCCGCGCTACAACCCTTGGGACCAGCGCCTTTGCCTGGTGCCGGATTCCGACCTGTTCAAGTCGTTGCGG
>CAXTJW010000555.1:0-2549 GCA_964244305.1 uncultured Acetobacteraceae bacterium | reverse complement strand
CAGGATATGCTGGGCGACGACCTGGAGGCTTGGATGGCCGAAAGCAGCATGCTGCGGCGGACGTTCCGGAATGTGGCGGTGGTGGCCGGGCTGATCGAGCGCAACCATCCGGGCCAGGAGAAGAACCGGCGGCAGGTGACGGTGAACAGCGACCTTATTTACGACGTGCTGCGGCGGCATCAGCCGGACCATGTGCTGCTGCGCGCGACGCGGGCCGATGCGGCGGGCGGGCTGACGGATCTGGGTCGGCTGTCGGGCATGCTGGGGCGCGTGGCGGGTCGGGTGCGGCATGTGCGGCTGTCGCGCGTGTCGCCGCTGGCGGTGCCGGTGCTGCTGGATATCGGGCGGGAGACGGTGCGCACCGCGGGCGGCGAGGACGCGCTGCTGGCCGAAACGGAGGCGCTGGTGGCGGAGGCGACCGGCGACGCCGAGCCGAGCACCGTGCCGCTGCGTGTGCATCCGGTGCATCGCGCCAACCTGGCGATCCTGCAGCGCAAGCCGCGCAACCAGCGGGCGCGTCTGGCGTGAAGGCGGGGGCATGACCGCGGCGCCGCTGCACTTCATGGGCGAGCGCTTGCTGCTGGACCCGCTCGGTGCCGTGGCGTGGCCTGGGGCCGGGCTGCTGGCGGTTGCGGACCTGCACCTCGAAAAAGGTTCGGCCTGCGCCGCGCGCGGGCAGTTGGTGCCGCCATGGGACACGCGGATGACGTTGGACCGCCTCGCGTTGCTGATGCGGCGCTGGCAGCCGCGCACCGTGGTCGCGTTGGGCGACAGTTTCCATGATGCGCGCGGGTCGCTGCGCATGGCGCCCGGCGACGCTGCCCGGCTGCGGAGCCTCACCGCGGCGGCGCAGTTCGTCTGGGTGCTGGGCAACCACGATCCGACGCCGCCCAGTGGGCTCGGCGGCATTGCGGCCAATATTTGGACGTCGGGGCCGCTGGTATTCCGGCACCAGGCCCAGCCCGGCGCGGCGGGCGAGCTATGCGGCCATCATCATCCGAAGGCCAGCGTCACCACCCGCGCCGGAACCGTGACCCGTCCGTGCTTCGTGGCCGATGCGAGGCGTCTGATGCTGCCGGCGCTGGGTGCCTATACCGGCGGGCTCGACCTGTCGCACCCGGCCATTGCCGGGCTGTTTCCGCGTGGCGGCCGGGCGTTCCTGTTGGGGCAGGACCGGCTGTTCAGCTTCACCCTGGCCCAGACCGCGGCCCAGAAGGTCGCAAGCACTCGCGTTTGAGCATGTGCGGTATGGACCGGATGCCGACGGAACCCACTTAGTAGGAAGAATAGGCTGGACCAAGCGTCCATGGAGTTGGAGATGAGCAAGCGACCGGGCGGCAAGCCGCCGGCGACGGACAGCAATGCGCCGGCAATCGTGTGGTTTCGCCAGGATTTGCGGCTGCAGGACCATGCAGCCCTTGAAGCGGCGATGGCGGGCGGACGTGCGGTGCTGCCGGTGTATGTGCTTGACGACGACGGCGCGGGGGCTTGGGCGGCGGGCGGCGCGGCGCGCTGGTGGCTGCACCACAGCCTGGCCGCGCTGGCTGCGGACCTGGCCACGCGCGGAGCGACCCTCGTGCTGCGCCGCGGTCCCGCCGCCGAGGTCCTGCCGGCGCTGGTGGAGGAGACCGGGGCCACCATGGTGCACGCCGGCCGCATGCACGAGCCCTGGGCACGCCAGGCCGGCGCGGCGACCGCGGCTGCATTGCAGAAGGCTGGTGCGGAGCTGGCGCTGCACCGGACCGCCACGCTGTTCGACCTCGACGCGATACGCACCAAGACTGGCGGTATCTACGGCGTTTATACCCCATTCGCGAAAACCTGCCGCGCGCTGGGCGAGCCGCGTGCGCCCACCCCGGCGCCGGACCGTATCCCCTGCCCACCTGCGCCCCGGTCGGATCGCCTGGAAGACTGGGGCCTGCTGCCGACCCGTCCCGACTGGGCCGGCGGATTTCGCGACACCTGGAAGGTCGGCGAGGCCGCCGCGCACGACCGGCTCGCCGCGTTCCTGTCCAAGGCGGTGCACGGCTACGACACCGGGCGCAACCTGCCGGGCCAGCCTGGGACCAGCATGGTCTCGCCGCACCTGCACTGGGGCGAGCTGTCGCCGGCCCAGGTCTGGGCGACCGCGCGAACCGCCGCGCAAGCGACCGGCAAGGGGCTCGATGTGTTCCTGGGCGAGATCCTGTGGCGCGAGTTCTCGGCCTATTTGCTGTGGCACAACCCGCATATGCCGGAACAGCCGCTGCGCCCGGATTTCGCCCGCCTGGCGGTGCGCGATGACCGTGCAGATCTGAGCGCCTGGCAGCGCGGCCAGACCGGCATCCCCATCGTTGACGCCGGGATGCGGCAATTGTGGCATCTCGGCTGGATGCATAACCGCGTCCGCATGATCGCCGCGTCGTTCCTGGTGAAGCAGTTGCTTATGCCCTGGCAGGCCGGCGAGGCGTATTTCTGGGACACATTGGTCGACGCCGACCTCGCCAGCAACGCCGCCAGCTGGCAATGGATCGCCGGCTGCGGCATCGACAGCCAGCCGTTCTTCCGCG
>CAXTJW010000554.1:0-2553 GCA_964244305.1 uncultured Acetobacteraceae bacterium | reverse complement strand
TGGCGGAGAACGGCGACCTGGCGAACTGGATGATCCCCGGCAAGATGGTGAAGGGCATGGGCGGCGCGATGGACCTCGTGGCCGGCGTGCCGCGGGTGGTGGTGCTGATGGAGCATACGGCGGGTGGCAAGCCGAAGCTGCTGCGGTTGTGCACGTTGCCGCTGACGGGGGCTGGCGTCGTCAACCTGGTGGTGACGGAGCTTGGCGTGTTCGACGTGGGCCGGCCGGGGCTGACGTTGGTCGACATGGCGCCGGGGGTAACGATGGACGAGCTGCGGGCCAAGACCGAGGCATCGTTTGCGGTGCATGGAGATTTGAAGGCCGCTTAGCCACTTGAAGTCGGGCGCAGGCGGGTTTATTACCCGCGCCTTCCGCTGCCGGGCCGCAACGCCCGGCACAGGCGGGGCTGTAGCTCAGTTGGGAGAGCGCCTGAATGGCATTCAGGAGGTCAGCGGTTCGATCCCGCTCAGCTCCACCACAAATCTAGCGGGTTAGCAATTTGCCGAAGAAACTGGTCTGACTTAGGTCAGCACGGGGTCGTCAGCTCATTCCATGACGGGGGCGAGCTTCTTCACCGACTCCACGTCGTCTCCGAGCCACTCGGCGGTTTTGGCGGTGCCGTCGAACACGGCGCTAGTCTTGAAAAGCTCGTACTTGCCATCGAGGGCGTAGGGCCTGCTGCGGGCCAGCAACTCGGCAACCTGTTCCTTGGCCATCGGCTGGAATGTGCGGACCGCCTCGAACGCCTGATCGAGATCGCGCCGGTTCTCCATCCCGGTGATGACGACCGAGGTCGGCAAATTGAGCGAGTAGTGCAGATACTCGATGGGCGTGATCGGCGCATCGCTCTTCAGCAGTACGCTGTCGGCAAAACTTTTCATGCCGAGTGCCGCGATGCCGTGCTCGACCAAATAGGGCAGAACGAGGTGCGCGAAGCTGCGGAAATGCGCGTCCATGACGTTCAGGGGCATCTGGACCGAGTCGAAGTGGAACCCGCGCTCGGCGGCCACTGCCAGCATCTGCAGATGGATACGGGGGTCCTTGTGCCCGGTAAAGCCGATGTAGCGCAGTTTCCCGGCCTGCTTCGCCTCGACGAACGCCTCCATCGCGCCGCCTTCGGCGAACACCCGGTCGGGGTCGTCGAAACGGAGGATCTCGTGATGCTGCACCAGGTCGATGCGATCGGTGCGCATCCGCTGCAGCGACGCGTCGATCTGGGTGGCGGCCTCCTTTTTGGTGCGGCCGTCCATCTTGGACATGAGGAACACCTTGTCCCGGTAGCCGCCCTGATCGAGCGCCACGCCCACCCGGAGTTCCGAACGCCCCTTGTTGTAGTCCCAGCAATTGTCGACGAAGGTGATGCCGCGGTCGACGCCCTCGTGCACCAGGCGCACCGCCTCGTTATCGGTCAAGGCGCTCTTGCCGAGGTGGAAACCGCCCATCCCGATCGCCGAGATCATCTCGTCGGTGCGCCCGAACCGGCGATACAGCATGTCGCCGCGTCGCTCGCCGGGGTCGGTGACGAACGGCAGGTCCGCCGGGTCCGCGATACGGGTGACGGGCAGCGCCGCGCTGTTCAGGTCCTGGGCAGTGGTCATCGATGGCCTCCTGGGAGCATGGTTTAGGGCGCTGGCCGTCAGCCGCGGTTCTCGGGCGCAAGTTGTCAGCGCGGACCGATGTTCCGGCGCCGTCTGCCCGGAACCGGGCCGGGCGTCGGACCAATCCAAAGCAACGCGAAGCTGCTAACCAGCCCGTAGCCGATCAGTTCCCCGTGTGCACTCAGCAGTATCGCCCAGGCCGGCTTCGAAAAACCGTGGATGGCGGCAACGGGGGACCGGGACGAACAGGCAAAATCGGCGATCCCGGCGCGGAGGCTGTGCGGGCCGGCTCGCTTCGGCAGGTCCGGAACATGGACAAGACACGGCTGCCTACCCATCATCCGGTCATGATCCATTTGCATCTCGACCCGCTTGGCGGCATGGCCGGCGATATGTTTGCGGCTGCAGTGCTGTCGGCGTTCCCCGAGCACGAAAATCTAGTCGCGGAGGCGGTGGCACAAGCGGTCCCGGTGCGCTGCCGAACCCTGCCCCATAACGACGGCGTCCTGGCTGGGCTGCGCTTCGGGGTCGAGGGCGCAGACGGCCGGCCTGCGGACGCTCCGGCCGAGGCGAGCAAGATCCACGCGCACGGCCATTCCCACGATCATGATAACGGGCATGAGCATGACCATAGCCATGGGCACCGCGAATGGCGGCAAATCCGGGCGGAATTGCTGTCCTGCGGGCTCGATCCGGCAGTTCTCGGTCATGCACTGGGGATTTTCTCGGTCCTGGCGGAGGCCGAAGGCCGGGTTCACGGTGTCTCCGCCGAGGCCGTCGCGTTCCATGAGGTCGGCGCCGCAGATTCCATTGCCGACATCGTAGCCGCCGCCGTGCTGATCGACGCGGTGGGCGCCGGAAGCTGGAGCGTTGCGGCACTGCCGCTCGGCGCGGGCTGCGTCCGCACCGCGCACGGCATCATGCCGGTGCCGGCACCGGCCACCGTGCTGCTGCT
>CAXTJW010000553.1:0-2577 GCA_964244305.1 uncultured Acetobacteraceae bacterium | reverse complement strand
CAGCGGGCAAGCCGGGCATTTCGGCCGCGGCCCGGTGCAGACATGCTTGCCGAACGGCACCAGGCGCTCGTTGATCTCGATCCAGTATTCTTGCGGCAGCGTGCGGGCGAGGGCGGCCTGGGTCCGCTCGGGCGTCGGCTCGGCGACGTAGCCCCAGCGGTTGGCGACCCGGTGCACGTGGATGTCCACACAGATGGCAGGCTTATTGAAACCGACCGCCAAGGTGAGCGCCGCCACCTTCGGACCGACGCCGCGGAAGGCGGTCAGGCCCTCCAGCGTGTCCGGAACTTCGCCGCCGTGGCGCTCCAGGATAGTACGGGTGAGGGCAAGGATGTCGCGCGCCTTCGGCTCCGGGAAGGTGGCGCCGCGGAGCAGGGCGGCCAGTTCGGCTTCGTCCAGCATTGCCATCGCCGCGGGAGTGCGGGCGCGGGCAAAGAGACGGTGGCAGACCGGGATCGTGGTCTCGTCCAGCGTACGGGCGCTGATCAGGCTGGAGACGAGCTGTTCGTAGGGGGTGTGGTAGCCCTCGTCCCGGAGTTGGAACATCGCCGCCTTGGGCAGACGGGCGCAAGCGGCGCGAAGGCGGCGGAAAACCTCATGGATGTCGAAGGGGTCCTTGCCCCCGCCTGTGGGATCAGGGGGCAAAGGTGCGGGGATGTCAGGCAAGCGGGACCTGTCCATCATTGCCAGGATTGGCCGGCTCGCCGATCAGCGCCGCTTTCATGTGGCCGCAAGGGCGATCCATCGTGCCGCCCGGGTTGTCCCAGCCGCCGCTCTCCTTCTCGATCAGCATGGCGGTTTATCTATTTCCAAAACAAAGGCTTCTGATGGCATTGATATTGATCCTGTCGGCGATTTTCAAACCACCTCGATCAGCGTTTCGCCGCGTGCCAGCGCGGCCGCGACGTCCGGCAGGATGGTCTCGAACCAGGCGAGCAGGTCACGACGCCGCGTGTTCGGCAACCTGATCCAGACCACGGCCGGTTCCGTTACCGTCAGTACCTTGCGTTGCGCGAAGTCCTCGTCCTTCGTCACGATTGCGGCGCCGGACGCGAGCGCGTAGTCCCAAATCGTGGTGTCGGACGCGGATTGCATTCCCTTGTCGCCGACGTGCTCCGCTTCATGCCCGTTGGCGGCAAGCCAGCGGGCCAGCGCGGCCGGCAATTGCGCATCGACAAGAAAGCGCATCAGGCGACGCGCAACACCGTATGATCGGTCTGGCGCGCTGCGTATTCGAGGGATGCAGTAATGTCCCCAGTTTCCAGCAACGGATAGTCGGCCAGGATCTCGTTTCGTTCGGCGCCGGCGGCAAGCAGGTCAAGCACATCTTTGACGCGAATACGCAGGCCGCGAAGGCACGGCCTTCCACCACATTGGTTCGGGTCGAATGTGATGCGGTGCGTTTCGCTCATCGCAATCTCCTGCGCTGTATATCATACGGCTGAGGATTATTTCAGGTTGCAACGCCAGCGACTATCCCGATGAATTGAATCCTCTTCCGGCTTCGCGCCATTGCCCCGCTGGCAGCGACTGCGCTTAATGTTCGAACCGCGTGTCGACCTAACGCCGCTCGCCGGGGTGGCCATCCAGGATCAAGACGCTCCGTGAAGGCCGTCGGACGGGGCCGGCAAGGCTGCCCGATCGGAGTCGTCCTTGAGCCGCACCCCCGAACCGCCAATCGCCCGCATCCGGTCCAGCAAGAACGCCAACCGCCAGGCAGCGTCTTGGTAGCCAAGCCCATCCGGACGGATATTCGACACGCAGTTGCGGTCCGCATCCGTCGTCCCGGCCGTGGGCGCCCAGGTCAAATAGGCGCCCAAGCTGTCCGGCGCCGACAAGCCCGGCCGCTCGCCGATCAGCACCAGGACGGCGCCAGCGCCAAGCTCTCGGGCAACGGCATCGCCCAGCGCCACCCGCGCCTGATGCGCAACCACCAACGGCGCCAGCGACCAGCCGCCCGCGCGCAACGCCGGCAGCAGCGCCGCCAGCACAGGCTCGGCATGGCGCTCCACTGCGAGCGCGGAAAGGCCGTCCGCGACGACGATGACCAGGTCATGGTTGCCGCCATGCGCCGCGAGCGCCGGCTCGGCCGCAGCGTCCAGGGCACGGCCGAGGTCCGGGCGCATGAGATAGCTGCGCCGGTCGGCGGCCCGGCTATGCACCATCAGCACCGCGAGGCCCAGCGTCGCGAGGCCCGGTGGCACGTTCATGTCGTGATGCACAGCGTCGCGGGCGCGGGCGTGGGCCAGGCGGAACTCCAGCAGCGGCGTCGTGCCCAGCGACGCCCCGCTGCGCTGAAGCCCGATCCGTGCGGCGGTGAGGGCGCGTATCGGCGGCCACGACGGATCGTTCATGCGGCGGTCAGCAGGGTCTGGAAACGCTGCGACAACGCAGCCGGGAGGGCAGGCGGGCGCACCCGGCCGGCGTGGTCCAGCAGGCCCTGCTCTTGCAGCCAGGCCTCGAACTCCGGCGCCGGGCGGCGGCCCAGCAGGTCGCGCATCGCCAGCGCGTCGTGGAACGAGGTGCTCTGGTAGCCCAGCATGATGTCGTCGGCGCCGGGCACGCCCATGACGAAGG
>CAXTJW010000552.1:0-2579 GCA_964244305.1 uncultured Acetobacteraceae bacterium | reverse complement strand
TCGAAGCTGGTGCGGGTGCGGGTGCTGTCCTCATAGAACAGGTTGATCAGGGTGCGGCCGCGCAACAGGTCGCGCTGCGTCTTGCCGGACCGGTTCAACAGCACGTAGCTCTCGGCGAGGTCGAGCAGATAGGCGATCTCGGGCGGATGCATGCCCTCGATCGCGAGCAGATGGCGGTGCGGGTAGCGCATCATGAGCCGGTCACTGGTGCGATCATTGGGCGGCGAGGGCGATGCGGGCCAGCGCCTCGTCGCGGCCCAGGGCGGCGAGGGTCGCGTCGATGCCGGGGCTCATGGTGCTGCCGGTCAATGCGGCGCGGAGCGGCTGCGCGACCTGGCCCAGCTTGCGGCCGGCGGCCTCGGCGAACTGCCGGAGCGCGGCGTCGAGCGCCTCGGCGGTGAAATCGGTCGCGTCGAGCACCGGGGCGACCTGCGCCAGCGTCGCCTTCGCCTCCGGGGTCAGCAGGGCCAGCGCCTTCGGCTCGAATGCCAAGGGCGTTGGCCGAAGCAAAAACGCAGCACTTTCAGCCAAATCGACCAACGTCTTCGCACGCTCTTTCAACCCTGGCATGAGGCTGCGAATGCGCGCAACGCCGGTCGCGTCGGCATGGAGACCGTGCATCGCCGCCAGCCGCTGCACCACCTCATGCGTCAGGCGGTCGTCGTCGGCCTGCCGCAGCCAGACGCCGTTGATGTGCGTCAATTTGGAAAAATCCATCCGGCTCGCCGCCTTGCCGACCCCGTCCAGGTCGAACAGTCCGATGGCCTCGTTGCGGCCCAGCACCTCGGCGTCGCCATGGCCCCAGCCGAGGCGGAGCAGATAGTTGCACAACGCCTCGGGCAGGAAACCCTGTTCGCGGTATTCCAGCACGCTGACCGCGCCATGGCGCTTCGAGAGCTTGGCGCCGTCCGGTCCATGGATCATCGGCAAATGGGCGAACCGCGGCAGCTCCCAGCCCATGCCCTGATAGATCTGGATCTGCCGAAAGGTGTTGGTCAGGTGGTCGTCGCCGCGGATCACATGGGTGATGTCCATGTCGTGGTCGTCGACGACGACGGCGTGCAGGTAGGTCGGCGAGCCGTCGCTGCGGAGGATGATCATGTCGTCGAGCTCGCTATTGGCCACGCGGACGCTGCCCTGCACGAGGTCGTCCACCACCGTCTCCCCGGATTGCGGCGCGCGGAGGCGGATGACCGGCTTCACGCCCGGCGGCGCATCGGCCGGGTCGCGGTCCCGCCAGCGCCCGTCGTAGCGGGGCGGGCGGCCCTCCGCCATGGCGCGCTCCCGCATCTCCCGCAGCTCGTCCGGCGTGCAGTAGCATAGGTAGGCATGGCCGCCGGCCAGCATTTGCTGCGCCACCTCGACATGGCGGGCCTGCCGGGTGGACTGGAACACCGGGGGCTGGTCGGGCGACAGGCCAAGCCAATCCAGCGCGTCCAGGATGACCTGCGTGTTGGCCGCGGTGCTGCGCTCGCGGTCGGTGTCCTCGATGCGCAGCAAATATTCGCCGCCGTGATGCCGGCTGAACAGGAAATTGAACAGCGCTGCCCGGGCGCCGCCGATATGGAGCTGGCCGGTAGGGCTGGGAGCGAAACGAGTGCGGACGGGCATGTGCGCTGTCTAACACGCCGGTCGATGGCGTCGAGAGCGCAACCTCTATACGATAGCGTAAGGAGGACCGGTGCAGCAGGCGATTGCAGCCTTTGGCGCGCCCTGGGCGACGTGGCTGCTCGTCCGGTGGCAAGACTGGGTCGAGGCGGAGCGTGGCCGCTTCGTCCCGTGGCTGTCCGTTTTCATGGGCGCGGGCGTCGTCGCGTATTTCGAGCGGCGCGCCGAGCCGAATGGCTGGGCCGGGGCGGCTGCGGTGCTCATCGCGTTGCTGGCCTGCATCGCGGCCTGGCGCGCGCCGGTCGGACGGGCCGTGGCGTTGGCCGGCCTTGCGGCGGCGCTCGGCTTCCTGTCCGGACAGGCCGCCACCTGGCGCGCCTTCCCGGTCGAGGCGCTGCCGACACGGGCCGTCATCCTCACCGGGACCATACGCGGGCTGGACCTGCTGCCCGAGGGCCGGCGCGTGACCCTTGCGGACGTACGGCTCGATCCGGAACAGCCGCCCTTGGCGCGTTCGGTGCGTATCCGCCTGCACCGGGCGGACTTCGGCGCGATGGCGGCCGGCGATCGGTTGCGGGTACGGGCAATGATCCGGCCGCCGGCACCGCCGGCCTACCCCGGCGGATGGGACCTGCAGCGGGACGCGTTTTTCGCCGGGCTCGGTGGGTCCGGCTATGCGCTGAACCCCGGCGAAGTGCTGGAGCGTGCGCCACCGCGCGGAGCCTCCGCGGCGTTGCAGGGGGTGCGCGATTGGATCGCGGGCCGGGCGATGGCGGGCTTGCCGGGCCCAGCGGGCGCCATCGCGGCCACATTGCTGACCGGCACGACCGCGGCGATCTCGCAGCGCGACCGCGAGGCGTTCCGCGACTCGGGCCTGGCGCATTTGCTGGCGGTGGCCGGGCTGCATATCGGCATTGTCATGGGCCTGGTCATGGGCGCCACCCGGTTCGCGCTGGCGCTGTCCGAGCGCG
>CAXTJW010000551.1:0-2586 GCA_964244305.1 uncultured Acetobacteraceae bacterium | reverse complement strand
CGCTGGCACCCCGGCTGGAAGGACGCCTTTGCGCAGTTCATGAAGGAGTAGCGGCGAGGCTGAGAAAAACGCCCGCGGCTTTGCCCGGAAGCTGCGAGCCTGGTGCTACTCGGCCGGCTTGACCGCCGCTGAAGCAAGGCTGGCGCCTTTCGCCTGTGCATAGCGTAGCGGCCGCAACACGCCGAAGGCCACGCCGACGACGGCGAAGTTCATCAGCGCCGCCACGATGAAAACCGACTGCCAACTGCCGGTCCACGTCTGGATCATGTTGGCGAACGGCACCAGCAGCGCCGAGGCTCCCTTGGCGGTATAAAGCAGGCTGGCGTTCACCGTCGCATATTTCGGGCCGAACGCGTCGGTACAGGTGGACGGGAACAGGCTGAATATTTCGCCCCAGGTGAAAAAGATCAGCCCGGCGAAGATCACGAACAACCAGGGATTGCTGCCAAACGAACCCAGCAGCAGATACGACAACCCGCCAAGGCTGAAGGCGATCACCATCGTCGGCTCGCGCCCGATCTGATCGGACACCCAGCCGAAGAACGGCCGCGCAATCCCGTTCATGACGTTGTCGACCACGAGCGCCACGGCCAGGGTGGACGCCCCCAGGAACAGCGTCGTGCCCGAGATGCCGAAGTCGGACGCAATCAGCGCAAGTTGCGCGGTCGCCATCAGGCCGCTCGCCGACACCATGACGAACATGACATACAGCAGCCAGAACACCGGGCTGCGCAGCATCTCGCGCGGGGCGTAGCTGCGCAGCGACTGCGGCAGCTTGCGGGTCGGTGCTGGCGGCAGCGCCTCGTTCGGCTCGGGCGCGCGCAGCAGCCAGGCGGCCATGACCAGGATCGCGCCCTGGGCGATGCCGAACACGAGGAAGGTGTGCTGGTACCCGCTCGCCTCGATCATGGCCTTGATCGGAATGACCGTCACCGCCGCCCCGGCTCCGAACCCGGCAGCCGTCAGGCCCACCGCGAGGCCGCGGCGATCCGGGAACCACTTCACCGCATTGCCGACGCAGGTCGCGTAGATGAAGCCCGCGCCCACCCCCGAGACCACCGCGCCGAGATACAGCATCCCAAGCGACTCGGCGTAGGCGTTGATGACCCAGGCGACGCCGACGAGCACGCCGCCGCCGGCCACCACCAGCTTCGGCCCGCGCCGCGGACCCAGCGTATCCACCAGCCACCCGCCGGCCGGCGTCAGCCAAGTCTCCAGCGCAATGAAGATGCTGAACGACCACTGGATTTCGGCGACCGACCAGCCGCGCGCCAGGCGGATCGGCTGCACGAACAGCGTCCAGCCGTATTGCAGGTTGGCGATCAGCATCATGCAGACGACGCCGAACGCCAGTTGCCACCAGCGCAGCGGGGCAGGCGGATGCCGGACGGCTGGTTCAATAATCATGCCGTAACGTGTATTCGAGACCGGCGGCGACCGAAAGGGCGGCGCCGGTCACGGTTTGGTTCCGCAGCGCTCGTTTGCGACGATGACTGCGGCCAGGGAACGCCATGCGGGCCCATCGGTTACCACCCGACCAAGCGAAAGGACGCGTATGAACAAGCAAATAGCCGCAACCGTCGCGGTGGGCAGCGTGCTGGCCGCGGCGGCGCTCGGCGCCCGCAACGGTCCGCAGCGCCCGATGACGGCGCTTTGGTATGCCGCGCTGCGCAAGCCCGCCTTCACCCCGCCCGGTCCTGTTGTCGGCGCGGCCTGGGGCACGTTGGAGCTGCTGCTCGCCGGGGCGGGCTACCGCCTGTTGCAGGCGCCGCGTACCGAGGCGCGGTCCGCTGCCATCGGCTCGTGGGCGCTGACGCTGGTCGGGCTCGCCGGCTATCCTTGGCTGTTCTTCCGGAAAAAGCAGCTGGGATCGAGCGCCGTCGCCTCCGGATCCATGCTAGCCGCCGCCGTCGGCACCGCTGCCGCCGCGCGCGATGTGGACCGTCCGGCCGCCGTGATGACGCTGCCGCTCCTGGCATGGCTGAGCTTTGCGACACTGCTCAGCGAGGAGCTGTGGCGCCGCAACTGATCAGCTGCTGATGATACCCTGAACCCGGGCGGCCAGCACTGCCACGGCGAACGGCTTGGTCATGACCTGCATGCCGCGCTCCATGCGTCCGTCGCCGACGGCCACGCTCTCGGCGTAGCCGGTCACGAACAGCACCTTCAGGTCGGGCCGCTGCCGCCGGGCCACGTCCGCGAGCTGACGGCCATTCATGCCGCCGGGCAGGCCGACGTCCGTCAGCAACAGGTCCACGCGCACGCCCGACTCGAGGATCGTGAGGCCGGACTTGCCGTCGACCGCCTCCAGCACGGCGTAGCCGAGGTCGGAGAGCACGTCGACGACGACCATTCGCACCGCCGGCTCGTCCTCGACCACAAGCACGACGGCATTCTCGGCGGCCTCCGGCAGCTCGGACGCGTCACCCGTTTCGTGATCGCTCGCAGCCGGGCCGACGTGGCGGGGCAGAAAAATGGCGACTGTCGTGCCCTGTCCCTGCTCGCTGCGCAGGCGCACGTGCCCGCCCGATTGCTGCACGAAGCCGTAGATCATCGACAGGCCGAGCCCGGTGCCCTGGCCGATCG
>CAXTJW010000550.1:0-2587 GCA_964244305.1 uncultured Acetobacteraceae bacterium | reverse complement strand
TCAACCGGCGGAGCAGCGCGCCGAGCTCCTGCTTTTCCGTGAGGTTGAGACCGGCGGCGGGCTCGTCCAGCAACAGCACCTGCGGGTTGCCCGCGAGCGCGCGGGCGATCTCGACATAGCGCTGGGTGCCGTAGGACAGCGTGCCGACCATGCGGTTCGCGTCCGCGCGCAGGCCAACGAAGTCCAATGCCGCCAGCGCCCGCTCGACGACGAGAGTCGGCTGCTCGGCGATATCGTTGCCGGGCCGCTCGGCGCCGACCATGACGTTCTCCAGCACCGACATGCCGCGGAACACCCGGATGTTCTGGAAGGTGCGGGCCAGGCCGCGCCGGGTGCGTTCGTGCGGGGCGGTCCCGGTCACGTCCGCTCCAGCGATGGCGATGCGCCCGGCGGTCGGACGATAGAGCCCGGTCACGACATTGATGAAGGTCGACTTGCCGGACCCGTTGGGCCCGATCAGCGCGTGCACCGTGCCGCGCCGCACCGCGATATCCACGCCGTCGAGCGCCTTCAGCCCGCCGAAATGCTTGGCGAGGTTTTCGATGTTCAGCGCAACTTCGGTGCTCTCGGACCCGCGCTGGCCCAGCAGCGGCAGCGGCGTCACCGCACCGGTGATGACGGGCACCGCCCGGCGCAGGCGGCGGGTCAGGCCCCACAACCCGTCCGGCAGGAACACCATGATCAGTATGACCGCCGCGCCGTAGACCGCGAGATAGACCTGGCGCAGGAAGCGCAGCCACTCCGGCAAGATGACCAGCAGGCCGGTGCCGAGCAACGCGCCGAACGGCGACTGCACGCCGCCGAGCAGCGCCATGGTCAGCAGCACGATGCTCTCGCCGAAGCCGAACTGGTCCGGGCTGATATAGGCGAACGCGCCGGCGAACAGCCCGCCGCCCAGGCCGCCCAGCAGCGAACTGATGCCGAAGGCCAGGACCTTGGTGCTGTAGGTGTTGATGCCGCAGGTGCTGGCGGCGATCTCGTTGTCGCGGACCGCCTGCATGGCGCGGCCGAGCCGGGTCGTCTTGAGCCGCCAGATATACCAGGTGACGCAGGCGAGCGTCACGAGACACAATGCCAAATAGTGGTCACCGCTTTCGAGCCGCAGGCCCGGCACATGCGGACGGGCGATGCCCTTCACCCCATCCGGCCCGTGCGTCAGCCCGATCCAGTTGTTGAGCACCAGGGTCAGGATTTGCTGGAAGCTGATGGTAACCATGGCGAGGTAGTGGCCGCCGAGCCGCAAGCTGGCGAAGCCCAGCGCCACGCCGAACACCCCCGCCATCGCAACGCCGGCCGCGAGTGCGACGAAGAACGGCAGCCCGTAGTCGGTTGTTCCGAGCGCCGCGCCATAGGCCCCAAGCCCGAAGAACGCCGCCTGCGCCAGAGAAATTTGTCCGCAATAGCCGAGCACGACCACAAGCCCGGCCACCGCGACGGCATAGGTCGCGGCCTGCATGACGATGTTGAGGGTGTAGCCTTGCTCCGGCACCAAATTGGACAGCGCCAGCACGCCGACGATGGCGATGGCGATGGCGAGCGCCGGCAGGCCGCGCCAGGTCTGTGCCTGCACGACTCCGGGTGCGGCGGATGAGGTCGTGGCGGTCATGCCTTCTCCGCGATCTTCTCGCCGAACAGGCCCTGCGGCCGGACCAGCAGGAACAGCAGCAGCAGCCCGAACGCCAGCGCGTCCTTGTAGGGGACTGAGATATACGCGGCCCCGAACGTCTCGACGACGCCGAGCGCCAGGCCACCCAGGATGGCGCCGGGGATGTTGCCGAAGCCGCCGATGATGTTGGCGGCAAACGCTTTGAGCGAGATGATGGCACCCATGCCGACCGACACGAACAGCACCGGCGCCACCAGGATGCCGGCCAGCCCGCCCAGTGCCGCGCTGTAGGCGAAGGTGATCAGGATCATGAGCGCCACCGGGATGCCGAGCAGGCTCGCCATCTCCTTGTCCTGGCTGGTGGCCTGCAGCTTCTTGCCGAGCAGGGTCTTCTCGAAGATCAGGAACTGCAGCAGCACCATGACCGCCGCGGTCACGATGATGGCGATGTATTGGCTGTCCATGAACACGCCGCCGACCTCGAAGCCGGGGCTGTCGAACAGGCCGGGCAGCACCTCGGGGCTCGGGCCATACAGCGCCAGCACGGTGTTGGCCAGGAAGATGCTGGCGCCGATGGTGCTGATGATGACCGGCAACTGGCCGCGGTGGCGCAGCGGCCAGTAGGTCGCGCCGGCGAACAGCACCCCGAACCCGGCCATCAGCACGACCGCGAGCGGCAGCGCCACGAAATACGGGATGCCCAATACCGTCGACAGCACGACCATGGCGTAGGCGCCGAGCATGGAGAACTCGCCCTGGGCGAAGTTCACGACGCTCGCCGCGCGGATCAGCAGCACGAAGCCCAAGGCCACCAGCGCGTAGATCGCGCCGATGCCGAGCCCGGTGAACAGCAGTTGCGGGATGAGGCTCAACCGCCCAGACTCAACCCTGAACTTCGATCCGGCGGTCGAACACAATCTTGCCGTTCTCGTTCTTCACGACGTTGTAGCCGCGCAGGCCGTCGCCCTTGTCGTCGAAGTT
>CAXTJW010000549.1:0-2591 GCA_964244305.1 uncultured Acetobacteraceae bacterium | reverse complement strand
TCGTCCTCGACGAAGCGGATGTCGTGCAGCAGCGGGTCGATGCCGATCGCGCGGTAGCTGTCGAGCAGCAGGTCCTGGCAATCGGCCGGGCTGGGCTTCAGGATTGCCTGGTATTGATAATAGTGCCCCAGCCGGTTCGGATTCTGCCCGTAGCGCCCGTCGGTCGGACGCCGGCTCGGCTGCACATACGCCGCACGCCACGGCCGCGGTCCCAACGCACGGAGAGTGGTGGCCGGATGGAAGGTGCCGGCACCCATCTCGACGTCGTAGGGCTGCAGGATCACGCAACCCTGCTGCGCCCAGAACGCATGCAGCCGTAGGATCAGCTCCTGGAAGCTCGGCGCCCGTTGTGATGTGGTCATGGTCCTCGGCGTGGTGCGTGGGGTGCACAACATAGGCCACCCGGCGAGGGCGCGGAAGGTGCAGCCTTGGGCGCCGGGATGCGTTAGGATTGCCGATGACCGATCCGATCCAGCATGTCCTGACCACCACCCGCCGCATAGCCGTCGTCGGCGCGTCCGCCAACCCGCACCGCGCGAGCAACGAGATCATGGGTTTCCTGGTCGCCCGCGGCTTCGACGTCGTGGGCGTGAACCCTGGCCTGGCGGGCCAGACGCTGCACGGACGCCCGGTCGTCGCCACCCTCGACGACGCCATGCCGCTCGATATGGTCGACGTGTTCCGCGCCTCGGACCAGGTTGGGCCGATCATGGCGGATGCCATCCGGCTCGGCGCCCGCACGGTTTGGCTGCAGCTTGGGGTGATCGACGCGGAGGCCGCGGCAACCGGCCGGGCGGCCGGGTTGCAGGTCGTCGAGAATCGATGCCCATCGATTGAGTGGCACCGCCTGCGCCTGCCTACTTGAACCAGGGTTGGGCCTATGCCAACTCGCTCAGTGCAATAAACCCGGGGACGCACCCATGACGAACGAAGAACGCGACCTTATCGCCCGATTCATCGCCAGAGTCGCCGGAGCGCCACAAGGCGGTGCGTTCCTCGCCAGTCCAGGCGGCAGCGTGCCGCAGTCGCAGCCGGCGCTGCCGCCGCTCGACCGCGACGCCGACGCCTTCATCGCCCAGCAATTCCAGCAATACCCCGAGGCACGCTATCGCATCACCCAGACCGCACTGGTGCAGGAGGCGGCCTTCGCCGAGGCACAGAACCGCATTCGCCGACTCGAGTGGGAGCTGCAGCAGACCCAGCAGGCCATGCAGCACTCCGCTCAGCAGGCGCCGCAGCAATCAAAAGGCTTTTTCGGCAATCTGTTCGGGGGTGGCGGCCAGCCGCAGCAGCAGCGCGGCTATGGCCAGCCCGGCTACGGCCAGCAGTTTCAGCCCACATCGGCCCCGCCCCCGCCGCAGTATCCGCCTAACTACCAGCCCGGGATGTTCCAGGGCGGCGGTGGCTCTGGCTTTCTGGGCTCGGCGTTGACCACCGCTGCGGGCGTCGCGGGCGGCATGTTTGTCGGGAACGCATTGATGAACGCATTCAGCGGACACAGCGGCGGCCAGTCCGGCGGTGGCGGCGGTTTCCTCGACAACGCGTCGTCGACCACGGCCTTCGATGGCGCGGGCACCGACCCGACGGCTGGGTTCTCGACCGACGCCAACAATCCTGCGCCCGACCCGTTTGCCGCCGGCGGCGAGCCAAAGGGTTATGATGACGGCGCCGGGTTCGGCGGGGACGGCTCCACGCAGGATGCCGGATTCGACCAGGGCGGCGGCGATCCGTTCAGCGGTGGTGGCGGCGGCTTTGATTCCGGCGGCTTCGACGACAACACCTAGCGCCCGATGGCGTCGCCCGGGGGTGGCATCCCCGCCCCGTTCACCGGTCACACGGCCGTCGTGCGTCCCGAGTGGATCGACGACAACGGCCACATGAACATGGCCTACTACGTCGTCGTGTTCGACGGCGCGATCGACCATTTATGGACTGCGCTCGGCCTCGGCGAACCGTACCGGCAGCGCACTCAACATGGCACGTTCGCTGCCGAGGCGCACATCCACTACCGCAGCGAAGTGCTGCAAGGCGACCGGGTGCAGGTCGCGACGCAGATCCTGGGCGCAGACAGCAAGCGCATCCACCTGGCACATGAGATGCGGCGGGAGGACAACGGCAGCGTGGTCGCGCAGCAAGAGGTCATGCTGCTGCATGTGAGCCTGACGACACGCCGGGTCGTGCCGTTCCTGCCGGAGGTCGCGGCATTGGTCGCAGCCGGAGCCGAAGCGCACGCCATCCTGCCGCGGCCGGATTGGGTTGGCCGGCGGCTCGCTATGCCGGGGGCGTCTCCGCCCGGCTGATCGGCTGCAGCTGCATCCAAGCTGGCGGGGCCGGATACAAAACGGCGTCGCCGCAAACCAGGCGTCCGGCTGTGATCGCATCCAGCCGCAACAGGGCCATGCCCATTCCCGGCACGCCGGACCGCATCGCGCCGGCCTCGACCCCCGCGCGCAGCACCGGCATCCCCATCGCCGGCACCGGGCCGTCGATGCGCACGGGAACCAGGCGTCGCTTCAGCAAGCCGCGATACTTGGTTCGCGCCGTCAGCTCCTGGCCCATGTAGCAGCCCTTGGTCCAGGATACGCCGTGCA
>CAXTJW010000548.1:0-2593 GCA_964244305.1 uncultured Acetobacteraceae bacterium | reverse complement strand
TCCTCCACCTGGGGGTTCCAGGCGAGGTCGTATTCGCCCGTCTGCAGCACGGCCCGCGCGGCCGCGGTGGCGTCGCCCCCGCCCTTCATCTCGATCGCGTCGAAGTAGGGCCGGTTGGGCTGGTGATAGTTCGGGTTGATGACGCCGGTGACGAGGTCGCCCGGGCGGAAATCCTTGAACACGTAGGGCCCCGTGCCGACCGGCCGGAGGTTCGTCGGCGCGTCCCGCGACTTGGACCCGGCATAAGCCTCGAACAGATGCTTCGGAATGATCATCCCGTTGTTGCCGACGAAGGCATCCGCCCAGAACGGCATCGGCGCGTCGGAGGAAACCCGGACGGTGTGCATGTCGATCTTCTCGACCGTCACGGCGTTGTAGCTGCCGACCGTGACGGCGGCGGTCGCCGGGTCGCGCGCATAGGTCCAGTTGAACACCAGGTCGTCGGCGGTGAAGGGTTCGCCGTCGTGCCATTTAACGCCCTGCTTGAGCGTCCAGGTCACGGACTTGCCGTCCTCGGCCAGGCCGCCGTTGGCGAGGCTCGGGATGTCGGCCGCGAGGACGGCGCGGATCTCCCCGTTGGAGTCCCAGGCGGCAAGCGGCTCGTAGAACAGGCGGGAGCCGTCCTGGTCCTTCGTGCCCACCGCGAAGTGCGGGTTGAGCAAGGTCGGTCCCTGCCACCACAGCAGCTTCAGCGTGCCGCCGCCCCCCGCCTTCGTCGGCTTGTAGGCCGATGCGGGCTGCGCCATGGCGACGCCGCCGAGCGCCAGCAACTGCGTCGCCATCGGCGCGGTCAGGCCGACCGCGACCATGCGGCCGACGAAGGCGCGGCGCGACAGGCGGCCCTGCTTCACGGAGCTGATTGCCGTTCGAAGTTCACGCTCGTCCATGGCCCTCTCCGGTAAAGGCGGCGCTGCGCCCGCGAACGCGCCCAGCGATTCACTGGTTCGAGGCGATGCAAGGTCTGTGCCGGATGATGACGGCCGCATCGTCCGACATCGCCTGGGACATCCGGTCGTCACGGCCCGCCGGACCCTTGTTGCATCCGATGCGGGACGAAGTCATGGTTGCCAAAGGGATATAATGCCAAGCAAAAGCCGGAGACGCCCGATGCGACGCCAGCCACACGATGGGCCGGGACCCATGCGCCTGACCCGGCGGCGCATGATCGAGGCCGGCGCGCTGGCGTTGTCGGCGGCCAGTGTCGAGAGGCTGCTGACGCCCGCCCAGGCTCGCGCCCAGGGCGCCGCGTTCAAGGTGTTGACCCCGGCCGAGGCGAAAACGCTGGAGGCCGTCGCCGAAACCCTGGTGGTCGGCGCGGGGGCGAACGGCGCCGCGCATTTCGTGGACCAGCAATGCGCCCTGCCGCCGCAGCAGGCGCTGCTCGGTCTGCGCATCGCCGGGGTGCCGCCGCCGTTCGCCGGTTTCTACCGCACGGTGCTCGCCGAGATCGACCGGCAAATCCGGGCGCAGGGCGGCGACAGCGCGTTCGACACCCTCTCGTCCGCCGACCGGCACGCGTTCATCGACCGCATGCGCCGCGGGCAGTTGCCGGACTGGCACGGCCCGCCGCAGGGCTTGGTCTACGCGGTGCTGCGGCAGGACGCGGTGGATGTCGGCTATGGCACGCTCGCCGGGTCGGACCGGCTGCATGTGCCCTACATGGCGCACATCGCGCCGATGGAGGCTTGGTGATGGCGGCGCGTGAGAGGGTCGATGTCGCCATCGTCGGCGCCGGGCCAGCCGGGTCGATCTATGCCGATACGCTGACCCGCGCGGGCAAGTCGGTCGTCATCCTGGAATACGGGCCGGACTGGGACGACGGCGACCTCATCAGTTCCGAGATCTGGGGCCGGCGCTTGAAGCACAGCCCCGGGGCGGAACTGACGGGCGCCCATCGCGTGGCGCACGCCTTTCACGCCGGATGGGGCGCCGGGGGCGCGGCGCTGCACTACTACGCGAACTTCCCGCGCCTGCTGCCCGCCGATTTCAACGTGCGCAGCGCGTTCGGCAAGGGTCTCGACTGGCCGATAAGCTACGCCGACCTGGCCCCGTACTACGACCGGGTCGCGGCCGATGTCGGCGTGTCCGGCGACGCCGAGCAGGAGCGGCGCTGGCGGCCGGTCGATCAGCCGTATCCGATGCCGCCGCTGGCCACCTATCGCGGCGCCGAGATCTGGCGCGACCCGCTCGGCGCGCAGGGCGTGGCGCTCGCGCCGATGCCGACGGCGATCAACAGCACGGAGTACAACGGCCGCGCCGCGTGCCTGAACGACGGCTGGTGCCACACCGGCTGCCCCATCGGCGCGCACGGCACGCCGAAATGGAACTACCTCGGCACCGCGCGGGACCGTGGCGCGGCCTTCAGGCCGGGCAGCTACGTCACGCGCATCCTCACCGATGCTTCTGGCGAGCGCGCGACGGGCGTGGAGTATTACGATGCCACGGGCGAGCGGCAGGTGCAGGAGGCGAGCGCGGTCGTGCTGGCCGCGTTCTCCGCCGAGACGCCGCGCATCCTGCTCAACTCCGCGACCGCGCGGCATCCCGCCGGCCTGGCCAACGGCAGCGGGCTCGTCGGCAAATACGTCATGTGCCA
>CAXTJW010000547.1:0-2594 GCA_964244305.1 uncultured Acetobacteraceae bacterium | reverse complement strand
GAGACGGCGCTTGGCATGGAGGCGCTGCGAGCCGAGCTGGGCGGCCTGGGGCTGCCGGCTTGATCCCACCGGCTGGAACCCTGCTAGCTTGACCACGACCGCACCGCGCACGTAGGGAACGCGCATGACCCTCACCCCGGACCAGCTGCAAATCGCCGCCGACCAGGCCGACCTTCTGGTGCAGGCGCTGCCCTTCCTACGCCGCTATGCCGGGATCACCGTCGTCGTGAAGTATGGTGGCCACGCGATGGGCAACGAGGTGCTGGCGGCGCAGTTCGGCCGCGACATCGCCCTGTTGAAGCAGGTCGGGGTGAACCCCGTCGTCGTGCACGGCGGCGGGCCGCAGATCAACGCCATGCTGCAGCGTTTGGCGATCAAGTCGAACTTTGTCGACGGCCTGCGGGTGACGGATGCCTCAATGGTCGAGGTGGTCGAGATGGTGCTGGCCGGCACGGTGAACAAGCATGTCACCGGGCTGATCAACCAGGCCGGAGCGCTGGCGGTCGGCATTTGCGGCAAGGATGGCGGCCTGATCCGCGCCCGCAAGCTCACTCGCACCGTGCGCGATCCCGACAGCCATATCGAACGCGCGCTGGACCTCGGTTTCGTGGGCGAGCCGGAGAGCGTGGACGTTCGGGTGATCCATGCCCTGACGGGCGCCGGGCTGATCCCGGTGATCGCACCGGTTGCGATGGGGGCGGACGGCCAAACCTACAACATCAACGCCGATACGGTGGCCGGTGCGATTGCCGGGGCGCTTGGGGCACAGCGCATGCTGATGCTGACCGATGTCCCCGGCGTGTTGGATGCGGACCGGCAGTTGATTCCGGACCTCACCATCGCGGAGGTCGAGGCGAACATCGCCAGCGGCGTGATCTCGGGCGGAATGATCCCCAAGGTCGAGAACTGCGTCGACGCAGTGCGCAAGGGCGTCCGCGGCGCCGTCATCCTGGATGGCCGCATCGGGCACGCCTGCCTCCTGGAGCTGTTTACCGACGGCGGCATCGGCACCCTGATCCGGGCGTAGCTCTCCAGCCCGGCCTTCGCTTGACAACTGCGGCGCGGAGACTGCGTGTTCCGCCGCCACCAAGGATTCCTGCACATCATGTCTAATCCTGGAGAATCCGACGCCTCACCGATCGTCTCCGTCCGTCAATTGGCGGAGCATATTGCCGCCGGCTGCAAGCCGAAGTCGGCATACCGCATCGGCACCGAGCATGAGAAGTTCGGCTTCCAGGCTGCAGACCTGAGGCCGCCGCCTTACGAGCCGAATGGCATCCGCGCCGTTCTGCAAGGTATGGCCGCAGCCGACCCGGCCGGATGGGAAATGATCGCCGAGCATGCGGCGCCGATCGGGCTCAAGGGGCAGGGGCCGCATCGGAAGGCGTCCGTTTCGTTGGAGCCGGCCGGACAGTTCGAGCTTTCCGGCGCCCCGCTGCCGGATCTGCATGCGACCAACGCCGAAATGGCCGGGCATGTCGCGGCGCTGCGTACGGTGGCTGCCCCGCTCGGCATCGGCTTCGCGCCGCTCGGCCACCATCCGACGATGGGTCGCGCCGACATGCCCTGGATGCCGAAGGGACGCTATGCCATCATGCGGCGCTACATGCCGTTGGTCGGGCAGCTTGGGCTCGACATGATGCAGCGCACCTGCACCGTTCAGGTGAACCTGGACTATTCGTCCGAGGCGGACATGGCCCGCAAACTCCGGGTGGCCCTCGCGCTGCAGCCGGTGGCGACGGCGCTATTCGCCAATTCGCCCTTCGTCGACGGCAAGCCCAGCGGATTCCTGTCCAGCCGCGCACGCGTCTGGACCGACACCGACGCCAGCCGCTCCGGCATGCCGGCGTTGATGTTCAGTGAGGACTTCGGCTTCGAGCGGTATGTGGAGTGGCTGCTCGACGTGCCGATGTATTTCGTCGAACGCGACGGTGCATACCAGGATGCGGCGGGCGAGTCGTTCCGTGAGTATATGGCCGGACGCCGGCCGCAGATCGGCGACGGCCGGGCCACCATGGGGGACTTCGCCGATCACATGACGACGGCCTTCACCGACGTCCGGCTGAAGCAGTTCCTGGAGATGCGCGGCGCGGACGCTGGGCGTCCGGACATGATGGTGGCCCAGAGCGCCCTTTGGGTGGGCTTGCTCTACGACGACGCGGCGCTGGCCGCTGCCGATGCCTTGGTCCGTCGCGCGCCCTGGGCGGACTACCAAGCCTTGCGGGGCGAGGTGCCTCGGCTCGCATTGAATGCTGCATGGGCGCGCGGGACGGTCCGGGACCTCGCGCGGGAAATGGTCGCCATCGCGAGGGACGGCCTCCGGGCGCGTGCTTGCCGCAACGAGCAGGGCGACGATGAGGCGCTTTATCTTACGCCCTTGGATGCGCTGGTGCACGGCGCTCCGAACCAGGCGGAGCACTGGCTCGAGCGTTATAATGGCGCATGGAACGGCAACGCCAATCGTATCTTTACTGAGGCGGCGCTCTATTTACCGGAACATGATCCGGTTGCAGCGTCAAAAGCCACAAACGCGTGAGAATTTATGTCGGGCCCGCCACATTCGCCTTGTATTAGGGCGTTAGATCGGCGGTAAT
>CAXTJW010000546.1:0-2603 GCA_964244305.1 uncultured Acetobacteraceae bacterium | reverse complement strand
TTCAACCTGTTCGGCCGCACCTGGCAGGTGAACATCCAGGGCGAGGCGGCGGACCGGACCGACATCCCGGCGATCTGGCGCATCTACATCCGCAACCGGCTCGGCACCATGGTGCCGCTGCGGTCGATCGCGGACGCGCGGATCGTGCTGGGGCCGCAGACCATCAGCCGCTACAACAACTACCGTTCGATCACGGTGAACGGCACGCCGAAGGCCGGGGTGTCGTCCGGCGACGCGCTGGGGGCGATGGAGCAGCTCAGCGAGAAGACGCTGCCGGGCGGCTACAGCTATGAGTGGACCGGGACGGCGTTCCAGGAGAAGTCCGCCGCCGGACAGACGCCGCAGATCCTGGCGCTGGCGATCCTGTTCGCCTACTTGTTCTTGGTGGCACTGTATGAGAGCTGGGTCATCCCGATCCCGGTGCTGCTGTCCGTCAGCGTCGGCATCCTGGGGTCGTTCGTGGGCCTGTTGCTCAGCGGATTGTCGCTCGACCTCTATGCGCAGATCGGGCTGGTGGTGCTGATCGCGCTTGCGGCGAAGAACGGCATCCTGATCGTCGAGTTCGCCAAGGAGCAGCGGGAACAGGGCAAGTCGATCGCCGAGGCGGCGCGGCTGGGCGCCAAAACGCGGTTCCGCGCGGTGATGATGACGTCGATCGCCTTCATCCTCGGGCTGGTGCCGCTGGTGACGGCGAACGGCGCGGCGCAGGTCAGCCGGCGCGCGGTCGGCACCCCGGTGTTCGCCGGCATGATCGCCGCCAGCACGCTCGGCATCTTCCTGATCCCGATGCTGTATGTCACCTTCCAGGGCATGCGGGAGGCGACGAAGCGCCGGTTCGGCAGGAAATCCGGCAAGGAATTGGAGCGCGTCAGCTAGGCCTCCCCTTGGCCTTTCGCGCGTCGACCGCAATTCTTCAGACAGAGTTAACGCAATTGAGGGAACGTGAGCATGACAAAGTTCGGCATGGCCCAACCAGTTCGACGCGTCGAGGACCCGCGCCTGCTCATCGGCAACGGGCGTTACACGGACGATATCGCGGTTGCGAACGCGACCGTCGGCGTCGTGCTGCGTAGCCCGCATGCGGCGGCGCGAATCCTGTCGATCGACACGTCGATGGCGGTGGGACTGGACGGCGTACTGGGGATCTTCACCGCCAAGGACCTGATCGCAGATGGGATCGGCGGTCTGCCCTGCGTCGTTCCGCTGAAGAACCGCGACGGCTCCGGGCGCGCCGAGGTGCCGCATCCCGTGCTGGCCGACGGCGAGGTGCGCCATGTCGGCGACCCCGTCGCCTTCATCGTGGCGGAGACCCAGCAGGCGGCCAAGGACGCGGCCGAGGCCATCATGGTCGACTACGACGTGCTGCCTTGCTGCACCGACCTCGGCGCGACGCTCGATGCGGACGCGCCTGCGGTGTGGGCGCAGGCGCCCGGCAACGTGTGCTTCGATTGGGAGACCGGGGACAAGGCCCGTACTGAGGCCCTGTTCGCCGAAGCGGCACACGTGACCCGGCTCACTGTCGTGAATAACCGCGTCGTCGTGTCCTCCATGGAGGCACGGGCGGCGGTGGCCGACTACGACGCGGCGTCCGACCGCTGGACGCTGTATACCAACACGCAGGGCGGCTGGACGGTCAAGTCCATGCTGGCGCAGGCGGTGTTCCATCTGCCGGAGGATCGGTTCCGCGTCGTGACGCCGGACGTGGGCGGCGGCTTCGGCATGAAGCTGTTCACCTATGCCGAGCACGCGCTGACTTGCTACGCAGCCAGGCGCCTCGGCCGGCCCGTGCGCTGGATCAGCGAGCGCAGCGAGGCGTTCCTGTCCGACACGCATGGCCGCGACAACATTACCCAGGGTGAGATCGCGCTCGACAAGGACGGGCATTTCCTGGCGCTGCGGACCCGCAACGTCGCCAACATGGGTGCCTATTTGTCCAACTTCGCCCCGTTCATCCCGACCATGGCGGGCACCAAGGTGCTGGCGAGCGTCTATAACTTCCAGGCGATCTACGCGAACGTGGTCGGCGCATTCACCCACACCGTCCCAGTCGACGCCTATCGCGGCGCTGGCCGGCCGGAGAGCAACTATGTGGTCGAGCGGCTGATCGACGCCGCCGCCGCCGACATCGGGATGGACCGCATCGAGATACGCCGGCGCAACATGGTGAAGCCGGCCGCCATGCCATACCTGACGGCGATGAACCAGACCTATGACAGCGGCGATTTCCAGAAGGTGCTGGATGCGGCGCTGGAGAAGATCGACTGGGCCGGTTTCGAAGGACGCCGGGCCAGCAGCGCGCGGCGTGGGATGAAGCGCGGCATCGGCATGTCCTACTATCTCGAGGCGACGGGGGGCGCGCCGACCGAGCGGGCCGAGATACGCTTTGCCGAGGACGGCTATGTCGACGTGTTCGTAGGCACGCAGAGCACCGGCCAGGGCCATGAGACCGCGTACGTGCAGCTCACCGTCGACCAGCTCGGCATCGACGGCGACAAGGTGCGCATCAGGCAGGGCGACACCGACGCCATTCCGGTCGGCGGCGGCACCGGCGGCGCGCGTAGCCTGTATTCCGAAGGTCAGGCCATCCTGGTCACGGCGGCGAG
>CAXTJW010000545.1:0-2609 GCA_964244305.1 uncultured Acetobacteraceae bacterium | reverse complement strand
GAACCGCCGACCAAGAGATTATGATTCTCCTGCTCTACCACTGAGCTACGCCGCCGTGCCAGCCGCGGGATATGCCCCACTGCCGCCTAATCGTCAATCAGGCGGGTCGATGCCGTCCGGACCGTTCCGAGACACTACTGGATAAACCCGCCCCCCAGCACGCGCTCACCCGCATAGAATACGCAAGCCTGCCCCGGCGCCGCGAGCGTCGGCGTATCAAGCCGCACGACGGCGCCGTCGTCCGTCGCTGAAACCACCGCAGCGTGCGGCGCTTCGCGGGCCCGCAGCTTCACCATGCAGCGCAGCCCGGCTTCTGGCGGTTCCATCAACCAGTTGACCTCGCGCAGCCGGACCGTGTCGCTCCCCGCAGTGCGCGGCCCGACCACGATGCGGCGCCGTGCGGAATCCACCGCCAGCACGGCCTGGCGCTGCCCGCCGTCGAACGACGCTGGCCCGAGCGCTTTGTTCTGCCCGACGGTGTAGCGCGCCACCCCGGCGTGATGCCCCAGCACCCGCCCGTCCTGCGCGACGATCTCGCCCGCCGCGACTGCGTCCGGACGCAGCCGGCCAACCAGGTCGGCATAGGAGCCGCTGGGCACGAAACAGATATCCTGGCTGTCCGGCTTGGCCGCCACCGCCAGGCCGAACCGCGCGGCGTGCGCGCGCACCACGTCCTTGCCGGGCATGTCGCCGAGCGGAAAGCGGGAAAATGCGAGCTGGTCGCGTGTCGTCGCGAACAGGAACCAGCTCTGGTCGCGCGCCGGGTCGGCCGCCCGGTGCAGCTCCGGCCCGTCCGCGCCCTCGACCCGGCGGACGTAATGCCCGGTCGCCATCGCCTCGGCGCCTAGGTCGCGCGCCAGGCCCAATAGGTCCGTGAACTTCACCGACATGTTGCAGCGCACGCAGGGCACCGGCGTCTGCCCGGCGGCGTAGCTGTCCGCGAACTCGCCGATCACCGCGCTGCGGAACCGCGCCTGCGCATCGATCACGTAGTGCGGGATGCCGAGCCGGTCCGCAACATCCCGCGCGTCGTGAATATCCTGCCCAGCGCAGCACGCGCCACGGCGACCCACGGCAGCACCGTGGTCATACAGCTGCAGCGTGACGCCGATGACCTCGTGCCCAGCCTCGTGCAGCAGGCCGGCCACCACGCTGCTGTCCACGCCGCCGGACATCGCGGCGACGATGCGCATCGGACCGGCTCCCTACCCTTGCGCGTTGCGCGTCGCGTCCGGCAGCTTGACCACCAGGCCGTCCAGCGCCGCCGTCATGACGATCTGGCAGCCGAGCCGGGAGGTCGCCTCCAGCCCGAACGCGAGGTCGAGCATGTCCTCCTCGTCCTCGGTCGGCTTCGCCAGCCGCTTGAACCAATCGCCGTCGACGATCACGTGGCAGGTCGAGCACGCGAGCGAGCCCTCGCATGCGCCCTCGATATCGACGTTGTGCCGATGAGCGATTTCGAGCACCGACAAACCCAGCGGCGCATCAACCTCGCGCGGCGCGCCATTGCGTTCGATGAAGGTCATCTTGGGCATCTCAGGCCTCAGCGTTAAAAGCAAAATTGAGGGCAGCGGCGGACAGCGCCTCGGCGGCGTAGTCCACATCGGCCGCGGAGGTAAAGCGTCCGAGCCCCAGACGCAAGCTCCGTGCCGCAGCGGCGTCGGTCAGGCCCATGGCGCGCAGCACGTAGCTGGGCTCGATTTCGGCCGAGCTGCAGGCGGACCCGGTAGAGACGCACAACTCCGGCACGGCCCGCATCAGCGCCAGCGCCGTTGCCGGGAAGGTGATGTTAAGATTGCCCGGGATGCGGCGCCGCATCGACCCGTTCACCTGCACCTCCGGCATGTGACGCCGCAGGCCCGCCAGCAGCCGGTCGCGCAACACGGTCAGACGCGCCGCCTCGGTGTCCATCTCCAGACGCGCCAGGCGGCACGCCTCGCCCAACCCGACGACGAGCGGCGTGGGCAGGGTGCCGGACCGCAGCCCCCGCTCCTGCCCGCCGCCGGAGAACAAAGCCGCCAGCCGCACCCGCGGACGGCGGCGGACGAACAACGCCCCGACGCCCTTCGGCCCATACAGCTTGTGCCCGCTCAGGCTGAGCAGGTCGACGCCCTGCACGTCGACCGGGATCTTGCCGACGGCCTGGGCTGCGTCGGTGTGGAACAGCGCACCGGCCTCACGCGCGACCGCCGCCAGCGTCGCGATGTCCTGGATCACCCCAGTCTCGTTGTTCACAGTCATGACGCTGACGAGCAAAGTCGGCTCATTGAGAGCCTCCCGCAGCACGCCAGGATCCAGGCGGCCATCCGCCTCGACCGGCAGCACGACCGGCTCGAAGCCGTCCTCGGCGGTGTCGGCCACGCTCTCCAGCACGCATTTATGTTCGGTCGCGACGGTGACGATCCGCCGGCGCGGGTCGCCCATGCGGCGTGCGTGACGGGCGGCGCCCTTAGTGGCAATGTTGTTGGCCTCGGTCGCCCCGGAGGTCAGCACGATCTCCCGCGCATCTGCGCCGATCAGCGCCGCCACCTCGGCGCGCGCCACGTCGACCGCAGCCTCGGCGTCGCGGCCCATCTGGTGCTCGGCGCTGTGCGGATTGCCGAAGCGCT
>CAXTJW010000544.1:0-2612 GCA_964244305.1 uncultured Acetobacteraceae bacterium | reverse complement strand
ATCAAGCCCTCGCGGTGCAGGGTGACGAACACCTCCCGCACCGCCTCCGACAGGCCTTCGTCCATCGTGAAGCGCTCTCGCGCCCAGTCGAGCGAGGCGCCGAGCCGTCGGAGCTGCTCGGTGATCGCGCCGCCGGATGACGCCTTCCATTCCCAAACGCGGTCAATGAATGCTTCACGGCCAATCTGTTGGCGGGTTTGGTTGCTGGATTGCGCGAGCGACCGCTCGACGACCATCTGCGTTGCGATGCCGGCGTGGTCGGTGCCGGGCTGCCACAGGGCGTCGCGGCCCTGCATGCGGCGCCAGCGGATCAGCGTGTCCTGCAGCGTCATCGTCAGGGCGTGGCCCATATGCAGGCTGCCGGTTACGTTGGGCGGCGGGATCATGATGGCGTAGGGCGCGGCGGCGGCGGCGGCATCGGCATGAAACGCGCCAGCCGCCTCCCAGCCGGCATAGAGGGCCGGCTCGATTTCGGCAGGAACGAAGGACTTGCTTAGCATAGCCATGCTTTTAACCCGGCCGCGTCAAGCCGCAAGGCCGTTGCTGCATCCGGGCGTCAGGGCGCCATGCGGCTGACGACCCGCTCGATTTCCGCCCGCACCAGGCGCTCGACCAAGGGCGGCAGGTGGTTGTCGAGCCAATCCTTCAACAGCGGGCGGAGTTCGACGCGAACCAGGTCCTCGATGGTCGGGCCGCCGCGGTGGATGGCGGTGCTGCGCTCGGAGGTAAGGGCGCGCACCAGTTCGCCGACCGATGCGCCGGCGGCGGCGGCGGCAGCAGGCGCCACGAGGGGCTCGGCTTGCACTGGCGGCTCGGATTGCACCGTCGGCTCGGATTGGATTGTCGGCTCGTCGACCGGCGTACGGGTTGGAGCGGCTTGTGGCTCGGGCAAAGGCTTTTGCTCCAGGGTTGCCGGCGGCGGCGTGTCGGGCGGAGTTTCCGACACCATCATCGAGTCGTCCAGCATCAGCACGCCATTATCCGGCTCCTCAGGGTCCGGCGCAGACTTCGGGGTGTCGTCCTCGTTCAGGATACGGCGGATCGAAGCGAGGATGTCGTCCATCGAGGGATCGGGCGCAAGATCGGGTGATGGCCGTGTCGGAGGTGTCGCCATCGTTAGCGCCCCGGCTGGTCCACAGCGTAGTCGCTGACGCCGAACAGGCGCTGGCGGACCGCGTTGTAGTAGGCGGTTTCGTCATACAGCGGCACGTTCAGGTTCAGGTCCCGCGCCGTCAGCCGGCCGATCGCGGCAGCGACGGTGTAGGACGCCGTCACCAGGCTCGACAGGTTCTGCACCAGGGTGACGCGCGAGTTCAGCAGCGCTTGCTCGGCATTCAGCACGTCGAGCGTCGTGCGGCTGCCGACGATCGCCTCGCGCTGCACGCCTTCCAGCGCGATCTGGTTGGCGCGTATCTGCGAGCGAGTGCTGTCGATGGTCGCGCGAGCGGCCACCAGCGTCTCCCAGGATTGTGCTGCCTGCTGCACCGCTTGCCGCCGCACGTCGTCGACCGTCTTGCGGGCCTGCTGCTCGGTCTGGCGCGCCTGGCGCACGCGAGAGTATTCGGCGCCGCCCTGATAGAGCGGTACGGAGCCATTGAGCAATACGGTCGCGCCCAGGGTGCTCTGGCCGGCGACCTGCTGCCCGTTGGTGAGGCCACCCTGCGCCTGCAGGCTCAACTGCGGCATCAACTGGCTGAACGCCACGTCGATGGCGTCGCGGGATGCGGCGTCGTCGAACAGCGCCGCCGTGACGTTTGGGTTGTTCTGCGCGGCAAGCTGCGTTGCCTCGTTCTGGTTTTTGATCGGCAGCTTTATCGGCTGCGGCTCGACGAGCTGGTCCGGCAGGTCGCCGACATATTGGCGGTAAGTGGAGCGCGCCGTCTGCAGGTTGCCCTCGCTGGTCTGCCGCGTCGCCCGCGCGCCTGCCAGCGCCGCCTCGGCCTGGGCCACGTCGGTGCGGGTGATCTCGCCGACCCGGAAGCGGTCGTTGGTGGCCTGCAGCTGACGCGCCAGCACCTGCTCGTTGTTGATGTTGAGCTGGAGCAGTTGCTGCGTCTGAATGACGTTCACGTAGGCATTGATCGTATTGGTGAAAACCTGCTGCTCGGTCGCGATCAGGCGCCCGCGCTGCGCGAACACCCTATTGTCGGCCTGGTTGGTGTTTGCCCGGGTCTGCCCGCCGCGGAACAGCGGCTGGGTAACCGTCGGCGTCACGGTGAGGATGTCGCGGTTCTCGCGGGAGCTGGCGCCCGCGAAGTTCTGGCCGCCGTTGGTCCGCAAGGTGCCGAAGCCGTAGCCGTAGCCCGCGCCGACCACCACCGTCGGCCGCCATCCGGAGAGCGCCTGCGGCACGCCCTCGTCCGTCGAACGGAGCTGGGCGCGGGAGCTCTGCAGGGTCGGATTATTCGAGTACGCCAGTGCCAGCGCGTCCTGCAGCGTGCGCGGCTGAGCCGCGGCGGCGCCGGATGCTAGGACGGCGGCGGCGATGACCCACAGTCTCGGAATGCGCATGAAACAAAGCTCCTGCGTTGGCTTGGGCAACCGCCCGCAAACGATATCGTGACACAAGCGACGTTTCGAAGCCATCACCAGCCGGCTTCGCAGATCAGCAC
>CAXTJW010000543.1:0-2615 GCA_964244305.1 uncultured Acetobacteraceae bacterium | reverse complement strand
CCTTCACCGCCGCCTGCCGGTTCGTGGTGGCGTAGCAGATGTCCTCGTGCTTCGGCCCCTCGATGGTGGGGAACCGCCGCCGCAGCGTCGCGACGATCTCGGCGGTGTCGTCGACCGACAGGGTGGTCTGCGTGATGAACGCGAGCCGGTCGGGGTTCGCGGGCATCACGGCGGCTGCGTCGGCGGTGTCCTGCACCAAGGTGACGCTGCCGGGCGGAAGCTGGCCCATCGTGCCGACGACCTCCGGGTGGCCCGCGTGCCCGATCATCAGGATGTGGCGCGTGCCTGGCCCACCGCCGGCGTAGTGCCGCTCGGCCTCGCGATGGACCTTGCTCACCAGCGGGCAAGTGGCGTCGAGATAGGACAGGTTGCGGCGCCGTGCCTCCTCCGGCACAGATTTCGGCACACCATGCGCGCTGAACACGACATGCGCATCGGCCGGAACCTCGTCCAGCTCCTCGACGAAGACCGCGCCCTGGGCCTCCAAGGTCTCGACTACCGTACGGTTATGTACTATCTCATGTCGGACATAGACCGGCGCGCCGTAGCGGCGGATCGCCTCCTCCACCACGCGGATGGCCCGGTCCACGCCGGCGCAGAACCCGCGCGGGCCCGCAAGGACGACGTGCAGGCTGGGTTGTGGCCGATCGGTCAGGGCTGGCTGAAGTACTTGAATGTCGGGCATGGGGTTCCGGCTTACAGGCGCGGCGCACTATGCCGCCGCGCACATATTGCTACAACTGGTGTCATATGGCCCGGCGACGAGCGGGCATGAGCTGGAGAGCTGGATGCCTGCAATGCGCTTTTCCACCCCTTGCCAGATTGGCCCGTGTCGAGCCGCCCCCCTGTTTGCCGCCGCGTTGCTCATCGTGCTGGCCGGTTGCGGCGGCGGTCCCGAGGAGGCTTTCGCCCCCGCCTGTCCCGGCGCCGCCATCATCAAGGACGCGGCCGACCTGTCACGCTATCGCGGGGCCGCGCACGACCTGGTCGACAACGTGCTGTCGGCGCGCATTACCGGGATCAACGGCGACTGCAAGCGGGACGGCGACGACACGGTGGTCACGACCGTCCGGATCGGCATCGACCTCACCCGCGGCCCGGCTGCTCCCGGACGCGAGGCGCGGGTCGCCTACTTCGTGGCGGTGCTCGACGGCGACCGTATCCTGGATAAGCAGGTGTTCCCGCTGCGGGCCGAGTTCCCGGCCAACGCCGACCGGCTGCGCCTTTCTGGCGACGACGTGGAGCTGCGGCTCAAAGTGCGGCCGGACAAGACAGCCGCGGCGTACCGGATCCAGGTCGGCTTCCAGCTCACGCCCGAGGAGCTGGAGTCCAACCGCGCGCGCACACAGCGTTAAACGACATGATCCGGACGCAGAGCGCATAGAGCGGCGCCCTCGTTGGTCTCGAGCTGCAGCGTGGCATGATCGATGCCAAATCGGTCGCGCAGCAGCAAGCAGGCGCGGCCGACCAGGCCCGGCTCCGGCAGTTCGGCCACGAGATGCGCGGTAAGAGCGGTGCTCGTGGTGCTCAGGCCCCAGATGTGCAGGTCGTGCACCTCCGTCACGCCCGGCAGCCCCGCCAGCGCGGCCTGGATGGCGAGGCGGTCGACGCCGTCCGGCACCGCATCCATCGCGAGGTCGACGCTCTGCCGCAACAGGCCCCACGTGCCGATGGTGATGACTGCGACGATGGCCAAGCTGGCCGCCGGGTCGAGCCACAGCCAGCCGGTGAGCTGGATCAGCAGCCCGGCCAATACGACGCCGAACGACACCAGCGCGTCGGCCGCCAAATGCAAGAATGCGCCGCGCACGTTCAGGTCGCCCTTGCGGCCGCGCATGAACAGCAGCGCGGTGCCGCCGTTCACCACGATCCCGATGGCGGCGACCGCGACGACCAGGCCGGTGCCGACCTCGGTGGGAGCGGCCAGCCGCTGCAGCGCCTCGATCCCGATCGCGCCGCAGCCGAGCAGCAGCACGACGGCGTTCACCAGCGCCGCCAGGATGCTGCTGCGGCCCCAGCCGTAGGTTCGCCGCGCCGTGGGCGCCCGTGCCGTCAACCACGCCGCGCCCCAGGCGATCAGCAGGCCAAGTACGTCGCCAAGGTTGTGCACGGCGTCGGCCAGCAATGCCACCGAGTGGGCCGCAAGGCCGCAGGCGACCTGAAGCACGACAAAGCCCGCATTGACGCTGGCGCCGATCGCAAATGCCCGGCCAAAGCTCGCCGGCGCATGGCTATGTCCATGAGCGCCGTGGTCATGCCCATGCGCGTGGTCGTGATGGTCCGGCATCGCGGTGCTCCGTCTGTCTTAACGATAGATGGCATCGCCCCGCGAGGCGAATAGCCGTCGGCAAGCTTGCCGAGTGTCCTGTGTGCCACAGTATGGGTTTATCGTCATCCAGCGTTGTTCATCCCAAGTTGCCTTCTGTCACGAACCCGCCATGATTGCCGGCAAGGCATCCGGGCGCAATGCAGCCCGAAAAACAGGCGTCACCAGGGAGAAACGGACGTGCGCAGCAAGGGCTTTGTCACCACAGGACTATGGATGCGGCCGGGGATGCAACTGGGGATGCGGCTGGCCGGGGCCTCGCGCCTCGTGCGGGCCGGGCTGCTCGGCC
>CAXTJW010000542.1:0-2615 GCA_964244305.1 uncultured Acetobacteraceae bacterium | reverse complement strand
GCGGGGCCAGAAGCTGCTGGGCCAGTGCTCGGAGTGGAAGCTCGGCATGTCGATCGCCTGCTGGATGCCCAGCCTGCCATGCACCATGCGCAAGAAGAAAATGAGCGACCACTGGTCCTGCTGCTCGCCGCCGGGGGTGCCGAACGCCATCCAGGGCTTGCCGTCGCGCAGGGCGAAGCTCGGCGAGAGCGTCGTGCGCGGGCGTTTGCGCGGGGCAAGGCTGTTCGGCAGGCCGTCGCGCAGCCAGAACATCTGCCCGCGCGTGCCCATCGGGAAGCCGAGGCCGGGCACTACCGGCGAGGACTGCAGCCATCCGCCCGACGGCGTTGCGCTGACCATGTTGCCCCAGCGGTCGATCACGTCGACATGCACCGTGTCGGCGCCGATCACGCCCATCCGCGCCACCGTCGGCTCGCCAGCACCCGGCGCCTGGCTCAGCATGTCCGCCCGGCTATGCGCATTGTGGTCCACCTGGGGATCAAACCCCGGCACTTTGCCGGGCTGCAGCACCAGCGACGCCTGCGGCTCCATATCGCTCCGGCGCGCCATGTTGTAGTTGTGCGACAGCAAATCCTGCATCGGTACCGTCACGAAATCAGGGTCGCCGTAATAGGCCTCGCGGTCGGCGAAGGCGAGCTTGGCGCATTCGACGACGGTGTGGACGAAGTCGGGGCCGACCAGGTCCATCGCGCCGACGTCGAAGCCGCGCAGCAGCGCCAGTTGCTGCAGGAACACCGGCCCCTGGCTCCACGGCCCGCATTTCAGCACGGTATGGCCGTGGTAGTCGAAACCGACGGGATCCTCGACCGTCGCGGACCATTGGGAGAAATCCTGCGCCGTCAGCAGGCCGCGATGCCGCCGGCCCGAGGCATCGAGCACGTCGGTTTCCGCGAAGAACCGCCCTACCGCCTCGGCGACGAAGCCCTGGTACCATGCCCGGCACGCGGCATCGATCCGGGCCTCGCGGGTGCCGCCCACGGCCTCGCGGCACAGGCGTTCGTAGGTGGCGGCGAGGGCCGGGTTGGTGAACAATGCGCCGGCGTCCGGGGTGTTGCCGCCCGGCAGGAAGACGGCGGCGCTGCTGGGCCACTCGGCCTCGAACAGCGGGCGCACGCCCTCGATGGTCGCGACGACGCGCGGCACCAGCGGCACGCCGTTCGCAGCGTAGCCGATGGCGAACGCCAGCACATCGGCGAGTTCCCAGCTCCCCCAGTCGCGCAGCATTCGGCACCAAGCGCCGAACGCGCCCGGCACGACGGCGGGCAGCAGCCCGGTCGCCGGGATCAGCTCCAGGCCCAGTGCGGCGAATGCGGGCAGGGTCGCGGCCTCGGGCGAAACGCCCTGGCCGCAGATAACGTGCTGGGTGCCGGTTGGGGCACTGTGGATGATGATCGGGGCATCGCCGCCGGGCCCGTTCAGATGCGGCTCGGCGACCTGCAGGGTGAAGCCCGCGGCAGCGGCGGCGTCGAACGCGTTGCCGCCGCGCTCCAGCACCGCCATGCCGACCGCGCTCGCGAGCCAATGCGTGCTGGCGACCACGCCGAAGGTGCCGGCGATTTCGGGGCGGGTCGTGAACATTGTTAATCCCTAAGTTGCCTGGGGCCTAGGCTATCGCTTAGGTCCGCCCAGGTAAAACCAACGCCTGGACTCAACGCACGCTGCCGGAGAGCCGATGCTTATCTTGATCGTCGGTCCCTCCGGGGCCGGCAAGGACACCCTGATCAACGGCGCCCGTGCGGCGCTGGCCGACAATCCCCGATACCGCTTTGTGCGCCGCATCATCACCCGGCCTGGCGACATGGGCGAGGAGGCGCATGAGAGCGTCACCGAACAGGCGTTCGAGTTGCGGCGCGAGGCCGGCGATTTTGCGCTGACCTGGCGCGCGCATGGGCTGCACTATGGCATCCCGGCCGATATCGCGATGGACCTGGCGCGTGGCCGGGTGGTGATCGTGAACGTGTCCCGCGCCGTGGTGGCCGAGGCGGCCGCCCGGTTTCCGGTCGGCGTCATTGAGGTCGCCGCACCTGCCAACATTCTGGCGCGCCGCCTGGCCGCGCGCGGGCGGGAGGACGCGGTCGACGTCGCCCGCCGGCTGTCGCGCGCCATCGAGCTGCCGCTGCCGGTCGACCGCGAACGGGTGATGAACGACGGCACGGTCGAGGCCGGGGTGCGCAAGATGGTGGCGGCAATCAGCCGAGCAGCGGGAGACGCTCCGCGATCGTGAACGGCGCGCCGGGGCCGGCCTGGGTGAACACGCAGATGTCGGCGACCCGGCGTGGACGCGGCAACGCGTCGGCGAGATGCGCCTCGGCCGCGGGTTGGAACACGGCGCGCTCGTCGGCCGTGAGGCGCCGGGTCAGGGTCATGTGGAAGCGCCACTCGCCGAACACGCCGGGGTAACCCCAACGCAGCAGGTTCGCCTCGCGCGCCGCCGAGAGCCCGCCTTTGCGGCGGCGGGCCAGCTCCGCTTCGTTTGGAGGAGCACGGTGGCGGTCCACGCCGGCCACGCAGGCGTCGGCGAGGGCTTGCAGCGCGGGGCACGGCTCGGCCTCGCGCACGGCGAGGAAGCCGGAGAGGTCGGCCACATGCAGGCGCGGCATGGTGAACGGCGTGAG
>CAXTJW010000541.1:0-2618 GCA_964244305.1 uncultured Acetobacteraceae bacterium | reverse complement strand
TTTCCGCGAGTTAAGGCCCGCGCATGGATTACCGGGTTCCGGAGGCCCGCCTCTTCTGTTACCGCCGATGGCATCATGACAGCCTCACTTGCATCCTCAACGGCCCCGGGCGGCGACTACCGCGCATTGCTCCGCCATCGCAACTTCGCCCTGTTCTTCGCCGCGTTCAGCATCTCGACGCTGGGCACCGCCATGGTCCCGGTCGCGCTCGCCTTCGCGCTGCTCGGCGCAGGCTACTCCGCATCGGCGGTCGGCATCGTGCTCGCGGCGCAAACGACCCCGATCGTGTTGCTGATGCTGGCCGGCGGCGTGGTCGGCGACCGCTGGCCGAGACACCGCCTGATGATCGCCGCCGACCTGCTGCGCTGCGTAAGCCAGGTCACGCTGGCAACGCTGTTGGCTCTCGGTCATCCGACCCTTCCCGCCCTGATGGCTCTGGCTGCCTGCTGCGGTGTCGGCACCGCGTTCTACGGACCGGCCGAAAGCGGCCTGATCCCGCAAGTCGCCGGCACCGGAAGCGTCAAGGACGCCAACGGCCTCATCAGCCTCACCGGATCGCTGGCGGCAGTCCTGGGCCCGGCACTTGGCGGCGTGCTCGTCAGCCTTGGCGGCGCATCCATCGCCATTGCCCTGGACGCCGCGTCCTACGCTGCCAGTGCGGCCTGCCTTGCCCTGATCCATGTTCCTCCCCAGGCGGGCCCGGGCCGCATCTCGCTCGTCGAGGACCTCCAGCACGGCTGGGGCGAGTTCAAGCGCCACCGCTGGCTGCAACTGGTCACCATGCAGCATGGCGTGCTGAACCTGCTCGCCTTCGCGCCGTTCTTCGTGCTCGGCCCGGCCCTGTTCGCCGCCGTGCCGGATGGCGCCCGGACCTGGGGCATCATCGCAGCCGCGACCGGGGTGGGCGGAATCGCGGGCGGGTTGTTCGTGCTGCGCGTCCACATCCCGCGCCCGCTCCTGGGCGTCCAGCTCGCGACGGCCCTGCTTGCGACCCCGCTCGTGATGCTCGCGCTGCATGCGCCCGTGCCGCTGCTCGCCCTCGGAAGCGCCACCTTCGGCGTCGCCCTCGCGGTCGTGAACGTCCTGGTGCAGACCTCGCTGCAGGAGAGCGTTCCCCACGACTTCCTATCTCGGGTCAGCTCGATATTCGGCCTTATGGGAATGGGTCTCGGTCCGATCGGCTTCGCGCTCTGCGGCCCCGTCGCAAGCCTCATCGGCACGGAGCGCGCGCTCGGAGCGGGCGCCTGCGTCCTGCTGCTGAGCGTGGCAGCGCTGCTGGCGTCGTACGATATCCAGACGTTCAGGCGGCTTCCACGCCTCGATCCGGAGCCGAACCAACAATGATCCCTTGATGCAAGCGGCCCTGGCCGGTACGCCCGGCCACGGCGTCACCCTCGCCCAAGCCTTCCGCGTCTGGCTCCGCATCGCCGCCCTGTCGTTCGGCGGGCCGGCCGGGCAGATCGCGGTCATGCACCGCATCCTCGTCGACGAGAAGCGCTGGATCGGCGAGGCCCGCTTCCTCCACGCCCTCAGCTACTGCACCCTGCTGCCCGGCCCCGAGGCGCAGCAACTCGCCATCTACATCGGCTGGCTGATGCACCGCACCCGTGGCGGCGTCATGGCGGGCGGATTGTTCGTGCTGCCGGGCCTGCTGGCCATCATGGCGCTGAGCTACGTCTACGCCGGTTGGGGGCAGACGAGCATCGTTGCAGCGTTGTTCTTCGGGTTGAAATCCGCCGTGCTCGCGGTCGTGCTGCAGGCCGTACTTCGCGTCGGCGCCCGGGCGCTGCGCAGCCGCATGGCGCTTGGCATCGCCGCGGCTGCGTTCGTCGCCATCTTTTTTTTCGGCCTGTCTTTTCCGCTGATTGTTCTTGCCGCCGGACTCGCCGGGTGGCTCGGCGCGCGGACCGGCCGGTTCCAGGCCGCTCAGCCCAGCGGCCACGACGACGGCACCGGACTGCAGGAGGCAGACAGCCTGCTCGGGGAAACGCTGCCCAGCCACGCAAGGGCCACCGTCGCCGGGGCACGCCGCGCCGCCGCCGTATGGCTCGTTCTATGGCTCGCCCCGGTCGCGCTCCTGCTGCTGATCCTCGGGGAGGGCAACACCTTCAGCCGCATCGCGCTGTTTTTCAGCGAGATGGCCGTCGTCACCTTCGGCGGCGCCTACGCCGTGCTGGCCTACGTCGCCCAGCAGGCCGTCGGCCACTACGGCTGGCTGCAGCCCGGCGAGATGCTCGACGGGCTGGGCATGGCCGAGACGACACCGGGCCCGCTGATCATGGTGACGCAGTTCGTCGGCTTCATGGCCGCCTACCGCGACCCGGGCCCACTGGCGCCGATGCTGGCCGGCACGCTCGGGGGGCTGCTCACGACCTGGGTGACCTTCACGCCCTGTTTCTTATGGATATTCCTCGGCGCACCCTTCATCGAACGCCTGCGCGGCAACCGGGCGCTGGCCGGCGCGCTCGCCGGCGTCACCGCTGCGGTCGTGGGCGTCATCCTCAACCTCGCCGCCTGGTTCGCGCTACACACCTGGTTCGGCGAGTCCACCCCCATCCGAGCCATGGGCCTCGCGTTCGATGCGCCGGTGCTCGGCAGCCTCGACCCTTGGGCGCTCG
>CAXTJW010000540.1:0-2622 GCA_964244305.1 uncultured Acetobacteraceae bacterium | reverse complement strand
TGCGCCTCGACAGCCGCAGCAGCCTGTCCAACCACGCCGTCGCCGACCGCATCGCCCACGAGCTGCAAGGCCTCGAAGTCGAGCGGCTGGAGTTCGCCGACCCCGCCGGGGTCACGAAATGCGCGCTGGTGGCGGCGCGCGGCACGGCCGGGCTGGCGCTGTCCGGGCACATGGACACGGTTCCCGACACCGGCTGGCAGGACGATCCCTGGTCCGGGCGCATCGAGGGCGACATCCTGCACGGCCTCGGCAGCACCGACATGAAGGGTCCGCTCGCCGCCCTCATCGTCGCAGTCCGCGCATTGCCGGAGCGCGTGCCGGTGGCGCTGCTGATCACCACGGACGAGGAGACCACGAAACAGGGCGCGCGCCTGATCGTGGAAAACAGCACGCTGGCCCGCCGCTTCGCCCCGCGCGGCATCCTGGTCGCCGAGCCGACCGGGATGGTCCCGGTGCGCGGCCATCGCGCCCATATCGCCTTCACCGCCACCGCCTCGGGGGTGCAGGCGCATAGCAGCACCGGCGAGGGCCGCAACGCCAACTGGACCCTGCTGCCGTTCCTGGTCGAGATGCAGGCCCTGTATGAACGGCTACGCACCGACACGGCGCTGCAGGACCCGGCCTACGATCCGCCGTTCAGCGACTTCAACCTGATCCTCGACAACCATGGCGCCGCCGTGAACGTTACGGTCCCGAAGGCCACCACGCAGATAAAATTCCGCTACAGCGCCAGTCTCGACCCGACGCCGGTGGTCGACGCCGTCCGCGCCGCCGCCGCCCGCGCCGGCGTGGAGCTGACGGAGGCCCGGGAGGGTTTGCCGCCCGAGCTCGCGGCCAGCCACCCGCTGATCCGGCAGGCCGTGGAGCTGACGGGCCATTCGCCGCGCACCGTACCGTTCGGCACCGACGCCTCGGCGCTGCAGTCGCTGGCGCCCTGCCTCATTCTGGGTCCCGGCGACATGCATCAGGCGCATCGCCCGACGGAGCAGGTCAGCCTGTCCGCCCTGGCCGCCGCCGTGCCGGCCTTCATGCAGCTTGCGGAGCGGGTTGCGCGATAGACGGCGGATACCGACAGCCGCGACGTTGCAGTCCGGGCCGCCATGGTGTCCGGTATGCTTCGACAGGATCGCGCCGAATGGCGGACAGGAGAAACGATGCGGGCGGAGCAGATCGAAAGCGCACCAGACAATGCGGCAGCGTGGCCGGACCAGATCTTCGATCTGCTGAAGGCGCATTCCATAACGCAGGTCGCGCTGGTTCCAGACGCCGGGCACTCGCGGCTGATCCGGCGTTGCCTGGCCGACAATGCCATGCAAGTCGTGACCCTCACCACCGAGGAGGAGGGCGTCGCCATGCTGTGCGGCGCCTGGCTGGGCGGGCAGAAGGGCGTGCTGCTGATGCAGAGCTCCGGGGTCGGCAACTGCATCAACATGCTGTCGCTGAGCGTCATGCACCGCACGCCGCTGGCGATGATCGTGACCATGCGGGGCGACTTCGGCGAGTTCAACCCGGCGCAAATCCCGATGGGCAACGCGACGCAGACCGTGCTGGAGGCCATGGGAACCCTGGTTCACCGCGCCGACCGGCCCGAGGACGTGGCGCCCACGGTCGACGCCACCCTGCGGATGGCGTTCAACACGTTCCGCCCGACGGCGACGCTGATCGGCCAGCGCGTGCTGGGCGCCAAGACGTTCGGAAAGGATTAGGGGATGCTCGTTCATGAGGGGCTTGCCTCGTCGGGAAGGCTGGACCGGCGGGAGCTGTGCCGCGCCGTGCTGGCCGGGCGAGGCGACATGCTGGTGGTGGCCGGGCTGGGCGCGTCGGCCTGGGACATCACCGCAATCGGCGATTGTGCGGAGAACCTTCCGCTATGGGGAGGCATGGGTGGCGCTGCGATGATCGGGCTCGGCCTGGCGCTGGCGCAGCCGCAGCGGACGGTGCTGGTCATCACCGGCGACGGCGAGATGCTGATGGGGCTCGGCAGCCTCGCGACCATCGCGGTGCGGCGGCCGCCCAATCTGGCGATCCTGGTGCAGGACAACGAGCGCTACGGCGAGACCGGGATGCAGGAGACCCATACCGGACACGGCGTCGATCTGGCGGCAATGGCTCGGGGCGCCGGGTTCGAGCGCACGATGCTGGTAACGGCGCCGGAGCAGGTGGACGGCCTGCGCGACGCGATCCACGCCGGGGGTGCGCCGCTGTTCGCGGTGGCGAAGATCGACGCCGGCGCGCTGCCGCTGGTGCTGCCGCCGCGTGACGGCGCTTACTTACAGTCGCGCATGCGTGAGGCCGTGCTGGGCGCATCGGCGCATCATTAGCTATAGGCGGCTGCCGAACGACGATCGAGGGAGGATAGGCCATGGCGGCGACGACATCGGGCAACACCGATCAGATCGAATACTGGAACGGCGACGTCGGGCGTAAATGGGTTGTGGGGCAGGAGCGCCTGGACCGCGGCTTTCGGCCATTCACCGCAGCCCTGATCGAACGCGCCGCGCCGCGCCCGGGCGAGCGGGTGTTGGATATCGGCTGCGGCTGCGGCGAACTCAGCCTGGCCATGGCGGGACCGCTCGGCGCGGAGGGCCGCATCCTGGCGGTCGATGTGTCGCGGCCGATGCT
>CAXTJW010000539.1:0-2631 GCA_964244305.1 uncultured Acetobacteraceae bacterium | reverse complement strand
GAGGCCGGGCTGGTGCCGCTGCTCGCCATCCTGACGGCGACGGCGGCGTTCTGCTTGTTCCTGCTGGCGCTCGGGCGTTCGCCGGCGGACTTCTTCCGGCTGGTCTGGACCGGCGCGTTCGGCAGCTGGTTCTCCTGGCGCAACACCCTCAGCCGCGCCGCGCCGCTGTTCCTGACGGCGCTGTGCGTGGCGGTGCCGGCGCAGCTCGGGCTGGTCGTCATCGGAGGCGAGGGGGCGCTGGTGCTGGGCGGGCTGTCGGCGACGTGGGCCGGCCTCATGCTGGACGGCGCGCCGGGCCTGGTGGTGCAGCTCGCGATGGCCGTCACCGGTGCCGCTGCCGGGGCCGTTTGGCTGGGGCTGGTGGGCCTGCTGCGGGCAAGGCGCGGCATCAACGAGACGGTCACCAGCCTGGTCATGGCCTACATCGCCATCGCGCTATTCAACCAACTGGTCGAGGGCCCGCTGCGCGACCCGGCGAGCCTCAACAAGCCCTCCACCTACGCCATCCCCAAATCCGCTGCCCTGCCGACGCTGCCGGGGCTGGATGTGCATCCCGGCATCCTGATCGGCGGCGTCGCCTGCGTGCTGTGCTGGCTGCTGATCACGCGGACCACCACGGGCTTCGCGGCGCGCGTGACCGGCGGCAACGTGCGCGCCGCGCAATTGCAGGGCCTGCCGGTCGCGTGGCTCATGGTCGGCGCGTGCGCACTGGGCGGCGCATTGGCGGGACTGGCCGGCATGATCGAGGTGGCGGCCGTGCATGGCCGGGCCAACGCGTCGCTGATCGCGGGTTACGGCTACTCGGGCATCCTGATCGCCTTCCTGGCCCGGCAGAACGCACTCGCCATCATGCCCATGGCGGTGCTGCTGGGCGGTATCGGCGCTGCGGGCGGGCTGCTGCAACGGCGGATGGGCCTGCCGGACGCGGCCGTGCTGGTGCTGCAGGGCATGATCTTCGTCGCCATCCTCACCAGTGAGACGCTGTATGGCCGCATGCGCTGGTTCCAGCCGCGGCCCGCTTCATGAATAGTTTCAAATGAGCGGTATCGAAACGGTCCTGGTCGCCATGCTGGCCGGCGCATTGCGCGTGTCCACTCCGTTCCTGTTCGTGAGCCTGGGCGAGTGCCTCACGGAGCGCGCCGGGCGCATCAACCTCGGCAACGAGGGCGTACTGGTGCTGGGCGCCATGGTGGCATACGCGACGTCATATCTCACGGGCAACCCGTGGCTCGGCGTGCTGGCCGCCGCCGTCGCAGGCGCGGCGCTTGGCGGGCTGCACGGGCTGCTGTGCGCGCTCATTCGCGTGAACGACGTGGCGATGGGCATTGCCATCCTGCTGGCCGGCAACGGGATCGCGTTCTTCTTCGGCAAGTCGTTCGTGCAGCCGAGCGCCCCGGGCCTGCCGGGCATCCCGTTCGGCGGCTGGTCCTCGGTGCCGCAGGTACGGAGCGCATTGACCATCAGCCCGCTATTCCTCGTCGGCGTGGCCGTCGCCTTCGCCATGGCCTGGATGTTCCGCGCCACCCGGCTCGGCCTGCGCCTGCGCATCGTGGGCGACAGCGCGGATGCGGCACGGGCGCTGGGCCTCGACATCAACCGCACCCGACTGCTCGCGACCATGGCCGGCAGCGCGCTCGCGGGCATCGGCGGCGCGTTCCTGAGCCTCGTGTATCCCGGAAGCTGGAACGAGAGCTTGTCGTCGGGGCAGGGGCTGATGGCGGTGGCGCTTGTGGTGTTCGCGCGCTGGAACCCTGTGGGCTGCCTCGGCGCGTCCATGCTGTTCGGCGCGGCCGGGGCGCTCGGGCCGTCGCTGCAGTCGGTGGGCGTCACGAGCTACTATTACTTGTTTTACGCCGCCCCGTTCGTACTGACATTGGCGGTGCTGGTCGCCACCGTGCGCCCCGGCCGGGCAGTGCGCGGCATGCCCGGCGAGTTGTCGATCGCGCGTTAAGGAGGAGAGAAGAATGAATGGACTAGGCGGCCTCAACCGATCCCCCAACGGCATCGTGCTCGGCTTGGTGCAGTTGGCACTGCCTGCCATCGAGACCCGGGCCGACATCACCCGGCAGACCGAGCGCATCGTCGCCATGGTCGCCAAGGCCCGGCGCAACATGGCGACGCTCGACCTCGTGGTGTTCCCGGAATACGCGCTGCACGGCCTGTCGATGGACGTGCGGGACGAAGTGACGTGCGACCTCGACGGCCCCGAGGTCGCCGCCATGCGGCAGGCCTGCGTCGACAACGCCGTCTGGGGCTGCTTTTCCATCATGGAGCGCAACCCCGGCCGCATGCCCTGGAACAGCGGCATCATCGTCTCCGACACCGGCGAGATCAGGCTGTATTACCGCAAGATGCACCCCTGGGTGCCCGTCGAGCCCTGGGAACCCGGCGACCTCGGCATTCCCGTCATCGAAGGCCCGCGCGGCGTGAAGCTCGCGCTGATCATCTGCCACGACGGCATGTTCCCCGAGATGTCGCGTGAGGCCGCATACCGCGGGGCGGAGGTCATGCTGCGCACCGCCGGCTACACCGCGCCGATCCGCGACTCCTGGCGCTTCACCAACCAGAGCAACGCCTTCTGCAACCTCATGGTCACCGCCAGCGTGTGCATGTGCGGCAGCGACGGGACGT
>CAXTJW010000538.1:0-2635 GCA_964244305.1 uncultured Acetobacteraceae bacterium | reverse complement strand
AAGATGGGCGGCGAGACGGTGCACGTGACGCACCAGAGCTGGCCGGTGCACGAGACGCCAAACGATTTCTTCCGTATGTCCGACCAGGCGCTGCGCTCGCTGTTCGGCCCGGCGACGGGGTTCGAGGTGGTCGATTGCGGGATGGCATATCCCGTGGCGATCGTGCTGCCGGCGCAGTTGCGCCAGGCCGATTGGCTGAACGTGCCGTTCGGGCGCGGCTTCGGGCAATCGTATATCCGCGCGCGCAAGATCGCAGAATTGGACCGGGATGCCTCGTTATGGGGCGCGCAGGAACTGGACCAGATCAGCCAGCACTACCCGAAGCCCAAGGCATGTTGAAGTACCTGCCATGGCTATATTTGCATGCCATCTGATTGAACGGGGCTTTGTAGCTTTTCGGTTTGCCGCCGTTTGAGGATCGCCACCGAGTCTATGAAATTGCGCACTAAGGTTGGCCGGGAACGCGTTAAAGACGTCAGGTTGCCTTCCAACCTGTCGACGATCCTGCTCGCAAGGTCAGCGGAGGGCGTCATAGCTCGCAAACCCTCACCATCCAGTGTCGCGTCTTTCCGCCGTAACCTGGGACTGAACGGAAGCACCGTCGTCAAGGTCAACGCCGGTGCTGTTCCAAGCGAGCTTGGCATGCTTTGGTTCGAGGTGGCGCGGCTCGGTGCCGAAGCCTAGCCAGCATGACCCTAACCGTTCCCGCCCGGCTATATGGCAGTGTCTCGGCCGGACGATACCAGCCCGCATCGCTTGGCGTGGCGCTGCTGCTCTCGCTAGGCGCAGTGTTCAGCACGCAGCTGCTGACCGGCTTCGGCCTTCTCACGGGTGATCGTCTCGACGGGCTGATCCAGGTCAGCATTCTTGAGCATTGGTTCAACGTGCTGCGCGGCAGAACCGCCTGGGACACGACAAACTACTTCTATCCGTATCGCGGCACGCTGGCCTACAACGACGGCTACTTCCTCTATGGCGTGGCCTATGCTGGCCTGCGCGCCTTTGGCTTGGATCCGTTCGCCTCGGCGGAGGCGGTCAACGTGCTGCTGCGCATCCTGGGGTTCGCGACCGCCTACCGCTTTACGCGCCGCGTGCTGCTCATGACGTTCCCTTGGGCCCTGCTCGGTGCAGTCCTGTTCACCCTGAGCATCAGCATCTATCAGCAATCCGCCCATGCGCAGATCCTCAGCGTGGCGCTGGCGCCGGGGGCCGCGCTGCTGGCCGTGCGCGCCATGCAGGCGCTGGAGGCAGGGAGAGCGCGGGCCGCATTTGGCTGGGGCGCGGCGTTCGCCCTGCTGGTGTCGGCCTGGCTGATGACCGCCTTCTATATGGCATGGCTGCTGGGCTTTTACGCCTTGGTGCTGCTTCTGGCTATTCTAGCGATGAATCCTGAGGCGCGACGGCGCCTATCGGTCGTGCTGCGCCGCGAGTGGCGGGCCGTCTCCGCCATCGCCCTGTTCTTTGCAGTCGCGGTCGCGCCTTTCCTAAGCCTCTACCTCCCCAAGGCCAGCGAGAGCGGAATGCACAGTTTCGCAGCCATCCGCCCCTATCTTCCCAGTCTCAGCGACACGCTCCGGGTTGGGCCAGGAAACGTGCTATTTGGCTGGTCCGACCGCTTCTTCGATCAAGCCGACGTCACGGCATCCACCGAGCGGATCGTCGGCTGGCCGCCGCTTCAACTGGCCTGCTTCCTGGTCGCCGCTTGGTCGTGGCGGCGAAGCCGGACAATGCGGCCGGCGCTCGTCGCCATCGGCGCCGTCTACGCCCTCACTCTCAGCGTCCGCGGCGCGTCGGGTTGGTGGCTCGTCTACCACGTGGTCCCCGGTGGCAGGGCGATCCGTGTTGTGGCTCGTGCCTGGATCATGCTGGCGACCGGCCCGGTGCTGTGCGTCGTGCTGCTCTGGCTACAGGGTTTGGGCGACAGGAGGCCCATCGCTGCTGCCGTGCTGGCGATGCTGCTGGTCGCCGAGCAGTTAAGCAGCGGCCCGGACGTGGCGCATCTTGATCGCCTGGACGAGTTGCAACGCCTGGATGCAGTCTTGCCGCCCCCGGCGAGCTGCCGCGCCTTCACCGTGCTGTCAGCCCGGTCTGACGATCCGGAGTGGAACAAGACCTTGCAAACATTGAGCGCCAACGCCAATGCCATGCTGATCGCCGAAGTCGCGAACCTGCCCACAATCAATGGAATATCGAGCTTCAATCCTCCGGACTGGAACGCCGCCGATCCCAGCAGCCCAAGCTACTTGGACCGCATGAGCGCCTACGCGCAGTCACATGGGGTGGACGGGCTTTGCGGCTTGGACCTGCGGACCCGGCGCTGGTACGAGGACCTGTCGCACTACAAGCCCGTCCGCCTGGTGCCGACCGGAGGCCTGCTGTCGCTGCGTCCCAACGAGGCGGGTGGCGAGTTGCTTGAAACCGGCTGGTATGCGGCCGAGTCTTGGGGACGCTGGGGCGAACCTCGTGCAACGCTGCGCTTCCTGCCGCAAGGCGGCACAGGAGAGCTCAGGCTGTCAGCCTGGGCGCTCGCCAGCCCACGCCCACCTGCAAAGGTGCAGCATGTGGCGGTGATGGCCAACGGCCGTCTCGCCGCGACCTGGACCGTGTCGGCGACCGCTGCCGAGTATCATGTTCT
>CAXTJW010000537.1:0-2636 GCA_964244305.1 uncultured Acetobacteraceae bacterium | reverse complement strand
CGGCCGGGTCGGCAAGGCCATCGCGGGCCGGCAGGAAATGCGCCACGTCCACGCCGCTCTGGAATGCGTGCACGTTGGCATGATGCGGTTCTTTCGCGTCATATAGGCTCTGCCCGCCGGTGAATACGATGTCGGCACGGCGCAGTAGCGCCCGTTCCTGCGCCGGCAGGGCAGGATCCGCGCCGGCAAAGGCCGACAGCTCGTCCATGCAGTCGTAAACCGTGACGCGTGCCGGCAGGTGGTCCGAGAACTCGAGCGCCTGCGGGGTGTAGTACCAAAGGATAGGATCGACCACCGCCTCATTGCGGATCAGCGCATCGAGCAGTTCGCGCTGTGCCGAAACGGGGTCGCAGCCGTGCGGGAGGTGCGGCTGCACCACCAGGATGCCCTCTGCCGGCCTGTGTGTCACGATGCTGTGCTGCGCGCACTCGGTCCAGGTCGGCTCCTGCCAATACAGCACCCGCATTGTCCGCGCGGCACGGGTCAGCAGATGCTGCGGGCGCTGGAAGACGAAATCCCAGCGCAGGTGCGAAAAGCACAGCAGCGTCGGACGGTGGCCGCTCGCTGCAAATCGCTGAACCGAGTTTCGCCCAACACTCGCCTGCATCCTTGATCCTTTCCGACAAGGGAACCAACGTAGGATGCGGTGCCGGGTTCGATTGCGTGGTTCAACGCCGGTTGCGGCCCCTGTTCAAGGGTGTGTGGATCCACCAGGGAAACTCGCGGCGTCCGCGCGTGTTGCTGCCCCGCCCGGTCGTTTCACCGGGCGAGCGAGGGTGTGAAGATGCCGAACGACGCCGCCGAGACAGACGAGCCCAACCTGAGCGACCCGGTGGCGGCCGCCCGCGCCGCCCGCCTCCGCTACGTCTCGGACAAACGTCCGGGCATCAGCCGCGTGCGCGACGGGGACGGCTTCGCATTCCATGACGTCGACGGCAGCCTGATCACCGACGAGCGTAACCTCGACCGCATCCGCAAGCTGGCCATTCCCCCGGCCTATACCGACGTCTGGATCTGCCGCGACCCGCGCGGACATCTTCAGGCCGTGGGCCGGGACGCGCGCGGGCGGAAGCAGTATCGCTATCACGCCCGCTGGCGCGAGGTCCGTGACGAGGCGAAGTATGGCAAGATGCTCACCTTCGGCCGCGTGCTGCCGGCGATCCGCGCGCAGGTGCGCAAGGACCTGGCGCTGCAGGGCTTGCCGAAGCGCAAGGTGCTGGCCGCCATCGTGGCGCTGCTGGAAAAGACCATGATGCGGGTCGGCAACGAGGAATATGCCAAGACCAACAAGAGCTTTGGCCTCACGACGCTGCGAAATCGGCACGCGCGGGTGAAGGGCGGCCATCTGACGTTCGACTTCCGCGGCAAGCATGGCGTCGAGCACCATATCGACCTGGATGACCGCCGGCTCGCCCGCGTGGTGGAGCGCTGCCGCGACTTGCCGGGCCAGGATCTGTTCCAGTTCGTGGACCAGGACAACGAGACGCACGGCGTCGGCTCCGACGACGTGAACGAGTATTTGCAGGAGATTTCGGGGGAGGAGATCACCGCGAAGGATTTTCGAACCTGGGCCGCCACCAACCTGGCCGCCGAGGCCCTCGCCGTCGCGGAGGTGCACGACACCAAGACCAAAGCCAAGCGCGCCTTGGTAGAGGCGGTGGAGAGCGTCGCCAAACGCCTCGGCAACACGCCGGCGATCTGCCGCAAGTGCTACATCCACCCGGCCGTGTTCGAGGGCTACCTGGATGGCAGCCTGGCCGCGGGCCTCAAAGCCCGCGCCGACGCGGTGCTGGAGCATGACGCCGCCGGCCTGTCGATGCAGGAACTGGCGGTTACCCGGTTCCTGAGCAATCGCCTGGGTGAGGTGATCGAGGAGCCGGCGCGCCGCACGGCTTGACTTGCCGGGTCCGCCGGGCGTCGATGCCCGCTGGATTCGGAGGCCGGGATGGACGATAGCCTATTGATTGAGCGACGCGGCGGCGTGATGGTCCTGACCCTCAACCGTCCCGACCGACTTAATGCGTTCACGGCGCCGATGGCCGCGTCCTTGAACGAGGCGTTCGCAGCCGCAGAGGCCGACGCCGCAGTGCGGGCGGTATTGCTGCACGGCGCCGGCCGAGGTTTCTGCGCCGGGCAGGACCTCGGCGAGGTCGCGCCGGGACAGGATCTCGGCGACACGCTCGAACGCCGCTTCAACCCGCTGATCCGCGCCATTCGCGCGTCACCGCTTCCGGTGGTCTGCGCGGTGCATGGCGTGGCCGCCGGCGCCGGGGCCAACTTGGCACTGGCTTGCGATGTCGTGCTCGCGGCGCAGTCCGCCCGGTTCATTCAGTCCTTTGTCCGCATCGGCCTCGTCCCCGACGCGGGCGGCACCTATTTGCTGCCGCGCTTGGCCGGCGATGCCCGGGCACGGGGCATGGCGCTGCTAGGGGAGCCGGTCGGCGCGGCGCAGGCCGAGGCATGGGGCCTGATCTGGCGCTGCGTCGGCGACGATGAGTTGCTGCCCGAGGCCGGGCGCATCGCAGGGCATCTCGCCACACAGCCCGCCCAGGCGATCGCCCTCATCAAACGTGCACTGGGTGCGTCGGGAGGCAACACGCTCGATCAGCAGCTCGACCTCGAGCGCGACCTGCAGC
>CAXTJW010000536.1:0-2645 GCA_964244305.1 uncultured Acetobacteraceae bacterium | reverse complement strand
AGGGCGACATGGTCGAGTGCTTCGAGATCGAGATGGTCCCGGGTTGAGCAAGCAGGCTCTTCCCAGGCCGGGGCTCAAGCCTGGCGCCAAGGCGGAGCAGGCCAAGCGCAAGGCCGCAAGCAAGCCGCGCGGCAAGCCGTCCGCCAAGGCGCCGACCCAGCGGCAACTGCGCGTGTCGGAGGAAATCCGCCACGTGCTGTCGACGCTGTTCTTCCGCGGCGAGTTCCGCGATCCGGACCTGACCGACGCCAAGATCACGGTGACGGAGGTCCGGATCAGCCCGGACTTGAAAAACGCGACCGCCTTCGTCGCCAGGCTCGGGCGCAGCGACATCGACGCGCTGCTGCCGGCGCTGAAGCGTGCGGCGCCGTATTTCCGTGTGCAGCTCGCGCATGAGATGCGGCTGCGGGTGGCGCCGCAGGTGTCGTTCCAGCCGGATACGACGCTCGATTACGCGATGCACGTCGACAGCCTGTTACGTGCGCCCGAGGTTGCGCGCGACCTGGCGGTCCCTGCCCCGCCACCCGCGGATAACGACGGCTAAATCCAGCCTCCCCATTTTAAGGACTGCAAATGCGACGCAAGCGTGGCCGCCCGCTCAACGGGTGGCTGGTGGTCGACAAGCCGCCGGGCATGACCAGCACGGACGTGGTGAACCGCGTCCGCCGCGGCTTCGACGCGCAGAAGGCCGGGCATGGCGGCACGCTCGATCCGCTGGCGACCGGGGTGCTGCCGGTGGCGTTCGGCCATGCGACCAAGACCGTGCCCTATGTCATGGACGGCACGAAGCTGTATCGCTTCACGCTGCGCCTGGGCGACGCGCGGGACACCGACGACGCGGACGGGCAGACGGTGGCGACATCGGACGCGCGCCCGACCGATGCGCAGCTCAATGCGGCGCTCCCGGCGTTTATCGGCGACATCATGCAAATTCCGCCGGCCTACTCGGCCATCAAAGTGGCGGGCGAGCGCGCCTACGACATGGCGCGCGAGGGCCGGGCTCCGGTGCTGGAAGCGCGTCCGGCGCGTGTGGACCACTTCACCCTGATCGAGCGGACCGACGCCGATACCGCGGTGTTCGAGGTGCAATCCGGCAAGGGCGTGTATATGCGCAGTCTCGCCCGCGACCTGGCCCAGGCTTGCGGCGCGCTGGGCCATGTCGCGGCGTTGCGACGCCTGCGCGTGGGGCCGTTCACGGAGGCGCAAGCGATTTCCCTGGACAAATGCGTTATTCAGGCGGACAACGCGCCAGCTTCCCCGGACCTTTTGCTTCCGGTCGCGACCGCGCTGGCCGACATCCCGGCGCTGGCCCTGACTGAGAGTGAGGTCTTCGGCCTGTCGAACGGCCAGGCGATCAACCTGGTGGACTTGATGGGCCGCATTCCACAGACGGCCGACCCCAATGGTGGGTTGGCCCGTGCCATGGCGGGGACGCGCGTGATCGGTTTATGCCGGCTGAGCGATGGCTGGCTGAAACCGGAACGCCTCCTGTAACCCCCCTCACGGAGCAAATCCGATGTCGATCACTGCGGAGCGTCGCACGACGCTCGTTGCTGAATATGCTACCGGCGCCGCCGATACCGGCAGCCCCGAGGTCCAGGTTGCGCTCGCCACCGAGCGCATCGTGAACCTGACCGAACACCTTAAGACTCACTCGAAGGATTTCCACAGCCGTCGCGGCCTGCTCATGCTGGTCGGCCGCCGCCGCCGCCTGCTGGACTATCTCAATAAGAAGGACAACGCCCGCTACCAGGCGTTGATCGGCCGGCTGGGCCTGCGCCGCTAGCCTTTGCTTGGTGGCCCGATCCGGACGCTTGAGAGCCAGGCGTTCGCATCGGACCACTTGCCATCCCGGCGCCATGGGGGCGCCGGGCGACCGCCGCGCGATGCGGCACGAGCAGCCGAACCCGTCCGCGACGGCGCCTCCGGCCACATGGAACCCACGGGCTTTGCCACTAGTCCGTCGCGGCTGCACCACTCGCAGTCCGCTCCCATGTCGCCCGAGTCGCCGCCTTACTGGACCCAGGCATCGTCCACTCGTCGCCCGTCCCGCAATCGAAGGACACGACATCCATGTTCAACTATTTCCGCAAGGAGCTCGACTGGGGCGGCCGCAAGCTGATCCTCGAGACCGGCAAGATCGCCCGGCAAGCCGACGGCGCGGTGCTGGCCCGCTACGGCGACACTATTGTACTATGCACCGCCGTCGGCGTGCGCTCGGCCAAGCCCGGCCAGGACTTCTTCCCGCTGACCGTCAACTACCAGGAAAAGGCGTTCGCAGCCGGCAAGATCCCCGGCGGCTTCTTCAAGCGCGAGGGCCGGCCCTCCGAGAAGGAGGTGCTGACCAGCCGCCTGATCGACCGCCCGATCCGTCCGCTGTTCCCCCAGGGCTTCCGGAACGAGGTCCAAGTCGTCGCCACCGTGCTGAGTCACGACATGGAGAACGACCCGGATATCGTTGCATTGATTGGTTGTTCGGCCGCATTGACGCTATCGGGCATCCCGTTCTTCGGCCCGGTCGGCGCAGCCCGCGTCGGCTTTGCCAATGGCGAGTATCTGCTCAACCCCACCGCCGAGCAGCTCGCGACCAGCAAGCTCGACCTCGTGCTCGCCGGCACCGTCGAGGGCGTGCTGATGGTCGAGAG
>CAXTJW010000535.1:0-2646 GCA_964244305.1 uncultured Acetobacteraceae bacterium | reverse complement strand
TACGCTGCGATCTTGGGGGTCATCGCGCCTAGTCTCCAGTATCGGACGCCCAAGTTGTGCAGGGGCGTGCCCGCCGGGCAATGCCGGCAGGCGGGGTTGACGGAACGGTCGAACGAACCAGCGGAAGCGAGTAGTGCCAGAACGCTTGACGTCGTTGCGTAACCCCCTCGGGCCAGAGGCACGTGCGTTGCTGCGTGGACGCGGAAATAGGACCACACCCCCCCCCATGCAAGAGAAAATTCCGCACATGTCGTTATTATTCGTCAGACCCGCCGCAGGATGGAGCGCGCCAGGGTTCCATATGACGCCAGTGAGGCCATTTACCTGATGCAAGATGTTGCTTTCACGGGGAAAAATCAGGAATGAAGTCCGTCGCGGCCCCGCCCAGCCCGTCGCACGCCGACCTGCCTCATAAGGCTGACGAGAGCTTGGCGCCGCCGGCCTCCGCCCATCCGCGCGCCAATGCCGCAGGGCCCGGCGCCGAATCGGTCCGCCTCGTGCTCGAACCGAAGGCGGTCGAGCTCGGGCGTCATGCCGAGGCGCCGATCGACATCCCCTGGAGCGGCTGGAAAGCGGTGCTGCGCCGCACCTTCATCGAAATGCTGACCGACCGCGTCTCGCTCGTCGCCGCCGGGTGCGCATTTTACGCCACTTTGGCGCTGTTCCCCGCCATCTCGATGCTGATCTCGATCTATGGCCTGCTGCTCGACCCGGCCACCGTCGAGCCGCAGCTCGAAGTGCTGCGCGACCTGCTGCCGCCCTCCGCTTGGCAGCTCATCTCGGAGCGCGTCCACCTGCTGGTGAGCCGGCCGCCGGCCTCGCTCGGGCTGCATCTGCTGTTCAACACCGGCGTGACGCTATGGAGCTCGGCGACCGGCACAAAGTCGATCATCGCGGCGCTCAACCTCGCCTACGAGGAGCGGGAGCGGCGGAGTTGGCTGCGGTTTCAGCTCACCTCGTTCATCATCACCTTGCTCGCGATCATCAGCGCGGTGATCGGGTTGGCGCTGCTGGTGGGATTGCCCGCCATACTGGCCGGGCTGGGGGTCACCGCATACCAAACGACCCTGATACGCATGACGAGCTTTGGGTTGCTGGTAGTGGCGATCCTGAGCGGGCTGTCGCTGTTGTATCGCTACGGCCCGTCGCGTGAGCGGCCACGCTGGCGATGGGTGACGCCGGGTTCGGTGGCGGCAACGGTGCTGTGGGTTGCAGTGTCGGCGCTGTTCTCGTTTTACGTGGCGCAGTTCGCGACCTACGACGCGACCTATGGCCCGCTCGGCACCGTGGTCGGGGTCATGATGTGGTTTTTCGTGACCGTCTACGCGGTGCTGCTCGGCGCCGAGCTGAACGCGGAGCTAGAGCTGCAAACGTCGCGCGACAGTACGGAAGGGCCGCCGCGGCCTATGGGGAAGCGTGGCGCGTATGTGGCCGACCATGTCGCCGAGGATTGAGCGCGCCGCCGGCGGTGCGCGCGTCGTCCGGCGCCTCCGCAACCTCGATGGGCTCGTTCGCGTCGATCTTGGCGAGGTGCACCATGCTGACGCCCCGGTCGACCATGCCAAGCCGGGTGGCCGCTTTGCGTGACAGATCGATGACGCGGATGCCTTTCGGCGGCTGACGGTCATTGATGGTGACGACGACACTCTCGCCGGTGTCTTGGCGAGTGACGCGGACGCGGCTGCCGAGCGGCAGGTTGGCATGTGCGGCGGTCATGGCGTTCTGATCGAACGGTTGGCCGCTGCTGGTCAAGCGTCCTTGGTGCCAGCTCCCGTACCATGAGGCTTGGCCGTTCTGGTTCCAGACCCGCGCGGCTGCCCCGGATGCGCCGGTCATCAGCATGGCCGATGCGACGACATAGGGCAGGTAACGGGTGGCTGGCTTGATCATTCATGGCCCAATCGCAATGTTCACAGGGCATAAAACCTATCCTGCAGCGATGGTCAACCAATAAGTCGGTCGCGACCCGAAAGTCTTACAAGCAATGTAGGTTGTATATAGAAGCTTGTTAGGCTGTTTTGAGCGTTTTTGAACGGCCTGGACTGTTAATGAACTCTTAGTAATTAGGTTTGATCGATGTCGCTGATCAGCAGAATCCTATCTTCATTACTGTACTATGCAAGCTCTATTCAATAACAGGTAGGCACGTCCCGTTTATCGCCGCCGTGCCGGAGAATGGGGAACGGACCCGCGGGCACAAGCTCCAGGCTGAGACCGAATCGCGCAACCACAAGGCCTTCTAGCGGATCAGCCCCGCCAACGGGCTGCTCGGGTCGGCGCCCATGCGGCGCGGCATGCGGCCGGCCAGCCGTGCATGACGCCCGGCCTCGACGCCCGCCTTCATGGCCCGCGCCATCCGGATCGGGTCGCCCGCGTTCGCGATGGCGGAGTTCAGCAATACCGCGTCGCAGCCGATCTCCATCGCGATGGCGGCATCCGACGCAGTGCCGACTCCGGCGTCCACCAGCACGGGCACGCGCGCCTGCTCGATGATCATGGACAGCATGGCCGGGTTCTGCAGGCCGAGGCCCGAGCCGATCGGCGCGCCCAGTGGCATGATGGCGACGCAGCCCATCTCCTCCAGCCGCTTTGCCGCCACCGGGTCGTCGGCGCAATAGACCATGACCTCGAAGCCGTCGCGCATCA
>CAXTJW010000534.1:0-2649 GCA_964244305.1 uncultured Acetobacteraceae bacterium | reverse complement strand
GCCTGCACGCCAGCAGCGGCATTCTATTCAACCACGAGAGCCCGCTGCGCGGCATTGAGTTCGTGACCCGCAAGGTGACGGACGCGGTGGCGCGGATCAAGCTCGGCCTGGCCACCGAGCTGATGTTGGGCAACCTCGAGGCCAAGCGCGACTGGGGCCATGCGCGCGACTACGTGCGGGCGATGCACCTTATGCTGCAGCAGGATCAGGCGGACGACTACGTGATCGCGACCGGGGTCACGACCAGCATACGCGCGCTGTGCCAGACGGCGTTCGCCCATGTCGGCCTGAATTATGAGGACCATGTCCGCCTCGACCCGCGGTTCATGCGGCCGGCTGAGGTGGATGTCCTGCTGGGCGACGCCGGTAAGGCGCGGCAGCACATGGGCTGGACGCCCGAGGTGTCGCTGGACGAGATGGTGGCGGAGATGGTCGATGCCGACCTCGCCCGGCACCGGGCGCGCATGGTGCGCTAGGCGATGCCGCCGCGCCGCATCCTGGTCACGGGGGCTGCCGGGTTCGTCGGCCAGCATCTGTTGCCAGCGTTGCGGGCCGCGTTCCCCGGCGCGGCGCTGCACGCGACGCCGTTCGACGTGACGGATGCGGCGGCGACCGAGGCGGCGGTCGTGGCGGCGCGGCCCGAGGCGCTGGTGCATTTGGCCGCCATCGCCGCCATTCCGCAGGCACGGCTTGATCCGGGCCGTGCCTGGCAGGTGAACCTGATGGGGACGCTGAACGTCGCGCAGGCGATACGCGCCCGGGCGCCGGGCTGCACGCTGCTGTTCGCCTCCAGCGCCGACATCTACGGTGCGTCGTTCCGCGCTGGCACGCCACTGAATGAGGGCGCGCTGCCCGCGCCGCTCAACGTTTATGCCGCGACCAAGGCGGCCGCCGACCTGGCTCTGGGCGCAATGGCGGCCGAGGGCCTACGGGTGGTCCGGGTGCGGCCGTTCAACCATACCGGGCCTGGGCAGTCGACGAGCTTTGTAGTGGCGGCGTTCGCCGAGCAGGTGGCGCGGGTTGCCGCCAAGCTGCAGCCGCCGGTGCTGCGGGTCGGCGCGCTGGATCCGATGCGCGATTTTTTGGATGTGCGGGATGTTTGCGCCGCATATGCGCTCTGTCTCGCCCATGCGGACGCGCTGACGCCGGGCGCGGTGTTGAATGTGGCATCGGGCCATCCGCGCCGGGTCGGGGACGTGCTGGCGTCGCTGATGGAGGCGGCCGGCGTGCAGGCGGAGGTGGTGACCGACGCCGGCCGCCTGCGCCCGGCCGATATTCCCGTCGCGGCTGGCGATGCGGGGCTGGCGCGGCGCTTGCTGGGCTGGGCGCCCGTGGTGCCGTGGGAACAGACCATTGCCGACGTGCTTGCCGACTGGCGGGAGCGCATCCGCCGTGACCGTTGATAGGTGAGGGTGGATCAACCCGGTGGAGTTGTGCGTAACCTGACGCTGACCGGCATTTTGACCGCCCGGTCCATGCACGTCGGTTGGCCGGTGGTTCGCGGCTTGACCAGGCGCCCGGATTGGAGCGTCAGCCCAGGCCCTTATAGGCAGATTTAGGTCCCCGCTCCTCAGCGATGTCTTGCGTCAGCAGCTCGCCGGCAATCGACAACGTGCAGCGGAAAAGCTCTTGTCCTGCGCTATTTTTGACTGTGCAGCTATAATGCGCTGAGTAGGTGTCGGGCCTGGCTTCTTTGGCGACTTCTGAAAGAACGTCCATAGCGGCTTCGAACGCTGTCTTCGCATCGGGGAAATCCTGCCCGACATCGTCCGTGGTTTCACCCTCGCCTCCAAGGATATCAAAGAAAAATCGAGGCATCCGCGCTCCACTATGTTCAGGCTGGTATGTTCAGGCTGGGTTCGAACTTTTTCCCATATCCGCATTCGCAACACGTGCACAAGGGCTATGTAACTCGCGCAAACTAATCCAGGGCGCACTGCGGCTTATCTTTCCTTCTCGTTCAAGTAACTTGAATGTTCTATTCATATGTATGGCGCTCGTGCCAAGTGCTTCTGCAAATACACTTTGCGTAAGCGGGCACTCGAAACGGCCCTGACTTGCCAGGTTCACCGGTTCCAACCGTCGATACAACTCAGACAACAGGTCGACCAGACGTTCCGTAGCAGACAACGTGCCGAGCCGGATGAGTTGATCGAACAATCTCTGGTATTCAGAATTGACGGCAGCTGCGAATGCCTTTGTTAGGCCCGGATAGCGTGTCGCATTGTTCGATACGACTTGATGCACGCTTGTCGCAGGAGCAAATCTTGCGCTGGTGAGGGTAAGCAAAGAAACGGTCGATGCGTGCTTTGGCGACCTGATCGGCGTAATCGTATCGCCCGGAAGCACGAAATCGATGATTTGTTGGCGACCGTCCTCACGTATCCACTGGCGACAGGCCCAGCCGGAAATCAGAAAATAGTGGGCGTCGTCATCCATCCCGACGAGTGAGTTCGGCGCATAGGTCGTCGCGTCCTTGCAAGTTTTCCAGATCAGCTCCCGCTCGTGCAGAGCGAGGCGCTCGAAGCTCGCGAGTTGGCGGATAACGGAATTTTCTGGAACCGCAATCGCGCCGGTCAGTCTAGCCAGCCGACCAAAATTGACGCCGGTATTTATTTTCATACGCAGAACCTAACGTTATCTTAACGA
>CAXTJW010000533.1:0-2650 GCA_964244305.1 uncultured Acetobacteraceae bacterium | reverse complement strand
GCGGCCGCCACGCCATGGCGCAGTCGGCCATCAACGCGCTGATTGTCGGCAACGCGCAGGCCGGGCGCCATGTCGTGCGTCTGAAGGGCGGCGACCCGTTCGTCTTCGGCCGTGGCGGCGAGGAGCTCGAGAGCCTGCGCGCCGCCGGGGTCCCGACCGAGGTCGTGCCCGGCATTACCGCGGCACTTGCGGCCGCCGCGCGCCTCGGCATCCCGCTTACTCACCGCGGCGCGTCGCGCAGCCTGCATCTGATTACCGCGCATGGCAGCGATGACCGGTTGCCGGAGCACGACTGGACGGCGCTGGCCCGCGCTGGCGGCACACTCGCGGTCTACATGGGGGTCAGCACTCTGCCGCTACTCGCCGCACGGCTGCTGGCCGCCGGCATGGCGCCCGGCACGCCAGCGATCGCGGTGGAGAATGCGACTCTCGAAAACGAGCGGCGGACACTCGGAACGCTGGGCGGCATCGCCGACGCCGTCGCTGCGGCCGGGCTGTCCGGGCCGACGCTCGTGCTGATCGGCGCCGTGGTTGCGATGGCCGACCTTTCGTCGGAGCTGCCGGACGGGACGGCATCAGAGCTTGCAGCAGACAACCTTGCAGCCTGACCCGGCGGCGACGCTCGAGGAGCACCGCTTCGCCGCCTATGTCCGGACATTGGGCCGTGGCCCCGGACGCTCCCGCGCCCTGACGCGCGACGAGGCGCAGGACGCGCTGTCGATGGTGCTGCACGGCGAGGCCGATCCGCATCAGGTCGGCGCGTTCCTGATGCTGCTACGCTACCGCGGCGAGGACGCGGCGGAGATGGCCGGGCTGGTCGACGCGGCCCGTGCGCAGATGGGCGCCGGGTTGCCGGCAGGGGCGGCGCCGGTCGACCTGGATTGGCCGTCGTATGGCGCCGGGCGGACGCGTGGGGCGCCCTGGTTCCTGCTGGCCGCGCTGGCGCTGGCACGCTCCGGACGGCGGGTGCTGATGCATGGGTCCAACGAGTTCTCCCGCGCGATGTCCGTGCCGCAGGGATTGGCGGCGCTCGGACTGCGGCCCGCTGCGGACCGCGCGGATGCGGCGGCGCAGCTTGACCGGGCCGGCCTCGCCTATCTGCCCCTGGCGACGCTCAGCACGGCGCTCGATGCATTATTGGGATTGCGGCGCGTGCTCGGCCTGAGGTCGCCGCTCAATACCGCCGCACGGATGCTGAACCCATTCGACGCCCACGCCGGCGTGGACGGCGTGTTCCATCCGGCCTACATCGCGCTGCACCTCGCGACCGCCGAACGCCTGGGCCGCCGGCGTCTGGTCGTCGTCAAGGGCGGCGGCGGAGAGGCCGAACGCACGCCGGCGAAGGCAGTCGCCGCGCATTGGTTCGACCGCGCCAGCGGCACCGGCGAGGCGATCCTGCCGCCGCTGTCGCCCAGCGTCGAAACCGGCGCTGATTTCGTGCAAACCTGGCATAGCGGCGATGGGTCGAGCGCTGGGCCGGGCGCCGCCACGGCGGTCGCGACCATAGCGTTGGGCCTGATCGCGCTGGGGGAAAGCCCCGCCGACGCCGACGCGCACGCCGCCGCGGTCTGGAGCCGCCGCCACGAATGACCAAAAACAACCTTGCCAGGAACGCGGGAATACAGGGATGATGACGCGCGATTACCCGGTTGAGGACATGGCCGAGCAGGACAGAATGACGGCGGCCCTCCTCGCGGCCATCGAGCACAGCGTGGAGCCCATGGTGCTCACCGACGCGCGTCAGGCGGATGCGCCCATGATCGCGGTCAACTCGGCGTTTGAGGCGCTATCGGGCTATTCCCGGATCGAGCTAACCGGACGCAACTGCCGCATGCTGCAGGGCGCGGGCACCGATCCGGCCACCCGCGCGCGCATCGGTGCCTGCGTCGGCGCCGGCGAGGGCTGCATCGAGTGGATCGTGAACTACCGCAAGAACGGCCGCCCGTTCTGGAACCTGCTGTTCATCTCGCCGGTATTCGGACCCGACGGCACGCTGCGCCACCATCTCGGCAACCAACTCGACATCACCGAGGGGCTGCCGGATTGGATTGGGGAGGTCGCATTCGGTCGTGCGCATATGTCGGCCGAGGTCCAGGCCGAGTTCCGTGGCCTGCTGCACGAAATACTGCGCAACACCGATACCGTCGTCTCCGATTCTTCCCGGGCGCTGGAGCGGATCATCGCCGTCGCACGCCGCGTCTCCGAGCTCTCGACCCAGCTCGACCCCGGCAGGCTAAGGCCGCCTCCTGGCTCGTTGCCGCTGCCGGCCTCGATCAGGTCCGACGTTCCAGTACGAAATGGACGGGCCGGTCCGGCTGTGTCGTGACGAAGCCGCGGGGCACCACCGCGCCGCGTCCGGCAAAGCCGATCCTGAACGTTTGCAGCAGCCGTGCCAGCACCAGCACCGCCTCCGTTAGGGCGAACTGCGCCCCCACGCAGATGCGCGGGCCGGCCCCAAACGGCAGGTAGCTGTAGCGGCTCGGCGGCGGTGCACCCGGCATGAACCGGTCGGCGTCGAACCGGTCCGGATCATCCCACAGCTTGCGGTGCCGGTGCAGCACCCAGGGCGAGACGCTGACCACCGTGCCCGCCGCGACCTTGTGCCCGGCGATCACGTCCGGCGCCAACGCCTCCCGCACGATCAGGAACG
>CAXTJW010000532.1:0-2655 GCA_964244305.1 uncultured Acetobacteraceae bacterium | reverse complement strand
GTCCGCCGGAGTTGCCGCGGTTGATGGCGGCGTCGGTCTGGATGAAGTCGTCGTATGGCCCCTGCCGGATGTCCCGCCCGCGCGCGCTCACGATACCGGCGGTGACGGAGCCGCCGAGGCCGAACGGATTGCCGATCGCCAGCACCCAATCGCCGACGCGCTCGCTGTCGCTATCGCCGAACGGCACGAATTTCAGCGGCTTCTCGCTCTCGACCTTGAGCAGCGCCAGATCGACACGCTCATCCTTACCGACCAGCGTCGCCTTCAGCGTCGTGTTGTCCTGCAGGGTCACGCTGATTTCGTCGGCGCCATCGATCACATGGTTGTTGGTGACGATATAGCCTGCCGGATCGATGACGAAGCCGGAGCCGAGGCTCACGGACCGGCCAGAGCTCGGCGGCCCGCCGTCCTGGCCCTGTGGCCCGCCCTCACCGTGGTTCGGGCCAGGGCTGCGGCGTTGGCCGTTCGGACGGTTGCGGTCCAGGAAATCCTTGAAGAACTGCTCAAACGGCGAGCCCGGCGGGAAATTCGGGACCTCCGGGCCGCTGCGGTCCGCCCGCGCCTGCGCATTCTGCGTGGACGAGATGTTCACGACCGCCGGCAACAGGTTGGCCGCGAGGTCGGCAAAGCTTTCCGGAGCGCCGCGCGCCGCCGCCGGTGCGATGAACGGCGGCAACGCAGCCGGGAGGACGAACGCGCTGGCGAGTGCGAGTGCACGAAGGGACCGAAGGCGCATAGCTTGACTCCCGAGGGGACAGCAAAGAGTGAATGTGCTCACGCAGGCAACATACCTGCAAGACGATAGATGGCCGTGCGAGATGCTAGGTGGGGCGCTTCGCAAGTTTGGGAACAACGTCCCTGCTGCATCATTGTTGCGGGGCCTGCCGCAGCAGACGCAAGAAGTCGCTATCCGGTGTCAGCACCAGGCGGGACTGGCCGTTGCCGAACGCCTCGCGATAGGCCTGCATCGTCCGGTAGAACTCATAGAACTTGGCGTCCTGCTGAAACGCGTCGGCGTAGATCTTGATCGCCTGCTGCTCCCCCTCGCCGCGCGAGCGGTCGGCGGTGGCGCGGGCGTCGGCCAACAGCACGGTGCGGTCCCGCTCGGCGTTGGCGCGAATGCGTGCCGATGCCTCGGCGCCCTCGGCCCGCGCCTGGCTGGCGATACGTTCGCGCTCGGACTTCATCCGGCTCAGGATCGCCTGCGTGTTCTCCTCCGGCAGGTCGGCGCGGCGCAGGCGCACGTCCTCGATCGTCACGCCGAACCCGCCCATCTCGTCGCTGACCTGGCCGCGGATCAGCCCCATGATGCGCCCGCGATCGGCCGACAGCACCTGCAGCAGTTGCTCATTGCCCAGCACGCGGCGGAGCGACGACGTCACGACCGAGTTCAGCCGCGCCCGGATCGCATCCTCAGCCGAGCCTACTGCCTGGAAATACTGCAGCGGGTTGGTGATGCGGAACCGGGTGAAGCTGTCGACGATCAGACGTCGCTGGTCGGACAGGATAACCTCCTCGCCCGGCGTCTCATAATCCAACAGGCGGCGGTCAAAGCTGATGACCGTCTGCACGAACGGCACCTTCACATTCAGGCCCGGCGTACTGATCACGCGGATCGGCTGGCCGAACTGGGTGATCAGCACCTGCTCGGTCTGCGACACCGTGAACAGGCTGGCGCTGGCGATCACGAGCACCACGAAGGTTGCGGCAATGGCCGCGATGACGGCGCGGTTCAACGGCGTATCTCCGACGGCGGCGCGGGTGGTGCCGCGGCAACCGCCGGGGCTCGCGGCCGAGCGGTGGGGTCAATCGGCAAATACGGCACGATGCCCTGCAGCTTGTCGTCCACCACGATCGAGGGCGTCTTGGTCAGGATATCCTGCATCGTCTCGATATACAGCCGCTTGATCGTCACGTCCTTGGCGACGGCATAGGCGTTGTAGACGCTGAGGAAGCGCTGTGCCTGGCCGCCGGCCTCGGCGATATTGGCCTGGCGCGCGCCGTCCGCCTCGGCGGTGATGCGGGCCGCGTCGCCACGGGCACGCGGCACGATGTCGTTCCGATAGCTCTCGGCCTCGTTGCGGGCACGGTCCGCGTCGGTGTTGGCGCGCTGCACGTCGCGGAAGCTCTCGATGACGGCGTTGGGCGGGTCCACCTTCTGCAGCTGCACCTGGGTGATCTCGACCCCGACGCCGTATTGGTTCAGCACGCCTTGCGCACCGGCCGTCACCTCCTGCTCGATGCGGGCGCGCGCCTCGGTGAGCGCGGGCTGGATCGGGGTGCGGCCGATCACTTCCCGCATCATGCTCTCGGCGACCGACTTGATAGTGTTCTCGGGATTGCGCGTGTTGAACAGGTACATACTCGCGTCGCGGATGCGCCAGAACACGCTGACGTTGATGTCGATGATGTTCTCGTCGCCCGTCAGCATGAGCGCCTCCTCGGGCGCCTCGCGCGCCGGGCCGCTCCGCCCCGATGTGTCGCGGCCGAAGTCTACCGAATTGCCGATCCGGTTGGCACCGACGCTGTCGGCAGCGTTGCGGAAGCCGATCTCGATGCGGTTGATGCGGGTGACGGCCGGGGTCAGAGCCTGCTCGATCGGCCATGGCAGATGGTAGTTGAGGCCGGGCAAGGTCGTGCGCTGGAACGCGCCGA
>CAXTJW010000531.1:0-2663 GCA_964244305.1 uncultured Acetobacteraceae bacterium | reverse complement strand
ACCTGGCTCGCCGAGGGCATCGGCCCCGACAGCCGCTTCGTGCACCAGGGCCTGACCAGCAGCGACGTGCTCGACACCTGCTTTTCGCTGCAATTGACCCAGGCGGCGGACTTGCTGCTGGCGGACCTCGATGCGCTGCTGGCAGCACTGCAGCGCCGGGCGGTCGAGCACAAGCATACGCTGACGATCGGCCGCAGCCATGGCATCCACGCGGAGCCGACGAGCTTTGGCCTGAAGCTCGCCGGGCACTACGCCGAGTTCGCCCGCAACCGCGCGCGTCTGGTGCAGGCGCGCGCCGAAGTCGCGGTTTGCGCCATCAGCGGCGCGGTCGGCACCTATGCCCATGTCGACCCGGCCGTCGAGCTGCATGTGGCCGGGAAGCTCGGCTTGCAGCCCGAGCTGGTGTCGACCCAGGTGATCCCGCGCGACCGTCACGCCGCGTTCTTCTGCACGCTGGGCGTGATCGCGTCGGGCATCGAGCGGCTGGCGACCGAAGTGCGGCACTTGCAGCGGAGCGAGGTGCGGGAGGCCGAGGAGTTCTTCCACCCGGGCCAGAAGGGCAGCAGCGCCATGCCGCACAAGCGCAACCCGGTGCTGTCGGAGAACCTGACCGGCCTCGCCCGCATCGTGCGCGCCGCCGTCATCCCGGCGCTGGAGAACGTGACGCTGTGGCACGAGCGCGACATCAGCCATTCCAGCGTGGAGCGGGCGATCGGGCCGGACGCGACGATCACGCTCGATTTCGCGCTGATGCGGCTGGCGGGGATGATCGACAAGCTCACGGTCTATCCCGAGCAGATGGCGGCGAACCTCGATAGCCTGGGCGGCGTGGTGCATAGCGGCGAGGTGCTGCTGGCGCTGACCCGGGCGGGGATTTCGCGCGAGGACGCATATCGCATCGTCCAGCGCAGCGCGATGGCGACCTGGACCGCGCTCGGCGCGCCGGATGCGAAAAGCTTCCGCGCGAACCTGGAGGCCGATCCGGAGGTGGCCGGGCGGGTACCGGCGGCGGAACTGGACCGGGCGATGGCTGCCGAGATGCATCTGCGCCACGTCGATCACGTGTTCGCGCGAGTGTTCGGCGGCCATGAAGTCGCCATGGCTGCGGCCTGAATCAGCCGCGATTGATGCGTAGGTTGACAGTGGATCGTAGGGGGTCCCTGACAATGCGCAAATTTTTGCTTGGTATGACTGTTTTGGCCGGTGTCGTCGTGACGGCGGCAGGAGCGGATGCCGCGCCACGGTTCGCCGGGTCCGTTCCGGTGGTCGCCGCTGCGTCGCTGCTGCAGCCGGTGCAGTATTACGAGGACTGGCGCTATCGCGAGTGGCGCCGGCGCGAGGAGTTCGAACGCGAGCGGCGTCATGACGAGTGGCGGCACGAGCGTCATGCCGAGCACGAACGCGAGCGCGAGCATCGCGGCTGGTAGGATGCGGCGCACGGTGGCATACGCGCCGCCGTGTGCACCGTCATCATCCTGCTGCGGCCCGGCCATGCCTGGCCGGTCCTGCTCGCCGCCAACCGTGACGAGCGGCTGGACCGGCCGTGGGACGCTCCTGGCCGGCATTGGCCGGAGCAACACAGCGTCGTGGCGGGTCGCGACCGGCTTGGCGGCGGCACCTGGATGGCCATGCGCGGCGGGCTGGTCGCCGCCGTGCTGAACCGGCCCGGCAGCTTGGGGCCGGCGCCGGGCAAAGCGAGCCGGGGCGGCCTGCCGCTGCTGGCGATGGAGCATGGCTCCGCCGCGGCGGCGTTCGAGGCACTGCTGACGCTGGACGCCACGGTCTATCGCAGCTTCAACATGGTCGTCGCCGACCGGCATTCGGCGCATTTCGTCCGCTGCCATGGCCACGGCGTAATGGAGGGCTGGGCGCTCGAACCAGGGCTGCACATGGTGACCGCGCATGACCCGAACGATCTCGGCAGTCCGCGGACCCGGGTGCATCTGCCGCGTTTCGCCGCTGCCGTCGCGCCTGATCCCGATCGAAACGATTGGACGGCTTGGCAGGCATTGCTGGCCGACCGTTCGGGCGGGTCTGCAACGGCGTTGAATGTGCCGCCGCGGGATGGTTTTGGCACCGTGTGCTCGTCGCTCGTCGGCCTGCCGTCCGCGGGGGCGCCCATATGGCTGTTTGCGCCGGGTCCGCCGGACCAGGCGGAATTTGCGTCGGTCGATATCGCGGTGCCTGCCTGACCATGGCCCCGCTGCCCAGCCGTGCACGTCGCAGGCGTGGCGGGCGCAGCGCCCCCCTGCTATATCCCCCGCGTGCGTGGCCGATCTGGGCCGCGTGATGAAAAGGACAACGGGCATGGCACGCCGCCGGCAACTCTATGAAGGCAAAGCCAAGGTGCTGTTCGAGGGTCCAGAGCCCGGCACGCTCGTCCAATACTTCAAGGACGATGCCTCCGCCGGAAACGGCGCCAAGAAGGGCACCATCACCGGGAAGGGCGTGCTGAACAACCGCATTAGCGAGTACCTGATGATGCGGCTGGCCGAGATCGGGGTACCAACCCACTTCGTCCGCCGCCTCAACATGCGCGAGCAACTCATTCGCGAGGTTGAGATCATCCCGCTCGAGATCGTCGTGCGCAACGTAGCGGCCGGCAGCCTGTCGACCCGGCTCGGCATCCCCGAGGGCACCCGCCTGCCCCGCAGCATCATCGA
>CAXTJW010000530.1:0-2670 GCA_964244305.1 uncultured Acetobacteraceae bacterium | reverse complement strand
ACAAGGGTCTGCGCAAGGGTCTCACGAGCTATGGCGACGCCGGGTTCTCGCTGTTTTTGCGCAAGGCGTTCATCAAGGCGATGGGCTATTCCGACGACGCGCTCGACCGCCCCATCGTCGGCATCACCAACACCCACAGCGACTACAACCCCTGCCATGGCAACGCGGCGACCCTGATCGAGGCGGCCAAGCGCGGCGTCATGCTGGCCGGCGCGATGCCGATGGTGTTCCCGACCATCTCGATCCACGAGAGCTTCGCCCATCCGACGTCGATGTTCCTGCGCAACCTGATGGCGATGGATACCGAGGAGATGATCCGCGCCCAGCCGATGGACGCCGTCATCGTCATCGGCGGCTGCGACAAGACGTTGCCGGCGCAGATCATGGCCGCCGCCAGCGCGGATTTGCCCACCGTCGTCGTCCCGGTCGGCCCCATGGTCGTCGGCCACCACAAGGGCGAGGCGCTCGGCGCCTGCACCGATTGCCGCCGGCTGTGGAGCGCGCATCGCGCCGGGGAGATCGACGCGGCCGAGATCGAGGTGGTCGAGGGCCGGCTCGCCCCGTCCGTCGGCACCTGCATGGTAATGGGCACGGCGAGCACGATGGCCTGCATTACCGAGGCGCTCGGGCTGTCGTTGCCGATGGCCGCCACCATCCCGGCACCGCACGCCGAGCGGGTGCGCCTGGCGGAGGCGAGCGGCCGCCGTGCCGCCGAGATGGCCGTAAGCGGCGGGCCGCGGCCGAGCGAGCTACTGACCCCGGCCGCATTCCGCAACGCGCAGGTGGTGCTGCAGGCCATCGGCGGCTCGACCAACGGGCTTATTCATCTCACGGCCATGGCGAACCGCACGCCGCATCGGATCGACATGGACGGCTTCGACGCGCTCGGGCGCGAGGTCCCGGTGTTGGTGGACCTGAAGCCGTCCGGCGACCACTACATGGAGCATTTCCACCATGCCGGCGGGATGCCGCGGCTGCTCGCGGAGCTGGGCGGCCTGATCGACGCCGACGCGCAGACCGTCGCGGGCGGGACGCTGCGGGACGTGATCGCTGCGGCGGAGCAGGTGCCGGGACAGACGGTGATCCGGTCGATCCGCGATCCGATCAAGCCCCTGGGCGCGATGGCGGTGCTGCGCGGCAACCTCGCGCCGCGTGGGGCGGTGATCAAGCACTCGGCCGCGACGCCGCGCCTGCTGCAGCATACCGGGCGGGCGGTCGTGTTCGAGTCGATCCCCGACATGGCCGCCCGAATCGACGACCCGGCGCTGGATGTCGGCGCGGACGACGTGCTCGTGCTGCGCAACGCGGGTCCGAAGGGCGCACCGGGGATGCCGGAGGCGGGCTACTTGCCGATTCCCAAGAAGCTGGGACGGCAGGGCGTGAAGGACATGGTGCGCATCTCGGACGCGCGCATGAGCGGGACGGCCTTCGGCACGATCGTGCTGCACATCAGTCCGGAGTCGGCGGTTGGTGGACCCTTGGCGCTGGTGCGGTCGGGCGACCAGATCAGGCTCGACGTGGCCGGGCGGCGGATCGACCTGCTGGTGGACGACGGGGAGCTGGCTCGGCGGCAGGCTGAGCTTGTGCCGCCCGCACGCCCGGACTGGGCGCGGCGCGGTTATGCGCATTTGTTCTACGACACGGTGCTGCAGGCGGACGAGGGCTGCGATTTCGATTTCATGCGGCGGCCGCCAGAGACTTAAGGCGTGTCAGCCTTTGCTCGGGCGAGCGAGGGGCATAGATCGGGAGAATGATCGCCGACTGCCGCAACGGCGCTTATCTGTCCAACACGGCTTATTGGGCACCCGTGTCGCGAGCCTGTCGCTTGAAAGTAAGGCTTATATACCTTACAGAGATTGTCCATGACGAAGGATAGCTTCAAATTGACAGTGACCGCCAAGGGTCAGGTGACGTTCCGCCGCTCGGTTTTGGATCACCTAGGTGCGGCGCCGGGCGACTGCTTGGACGTCCACCTCCTGCCGGGTGGCCGTGCCGAGGTGCATGCGGCGGCACGTGGGCGCATCGACGATTTCATCGGCGCGTTGGCCCGGCCGGGCGAACGAACGGTCTCCATCGAGGAGATGAACGAGGCCGCGGCATCGGGATGGGCGGGCAGGCGGTGAAGGTCACTGCGGACACCAACGTGCTGGTTCGGGCCGCGGTGGGCGATGATCCCATACAAAGCCCAGCGGCTGCAAAGGCGTTGCGCACCGCATCCCTCATCGCGGTGACCAACCCCGCGCTTTGCGAGTTCGTTTGGGTGCTGTCACGGGCCTACAAACGATCGGCGGCGGACATCGCCGGTGCGATCCGGCGCCTGTTGGTGGCGGACAACGTCGCGGTCGACCGCCTCGCCGTCGAGGCTGGACTGGCATTCTTGGAAGCGGGCGGCGACTTCGCGGACGGCGTTATCGCATACGAGGGGACGCAACTTGGGGCGGAGGTGTTCTTGAGCTTCGACGCGGACGCTGTTGCGCTAGCAACGACGCGGCAGGTCAGAGCTGCATTGCCCTAATGACGCAGATAGGGCCCTCTAAAGCGGGCGCTTGATCAGCGCTGCGATCTCCCCGACGACGCCACGGCGGAACGCCAGCACGCAGGCGACGAAGATGCATCCCTGCGTCACCGTGACCCACGACCCGGCGCCCGACAGCGCGTTCTCGGTCCAGA
>CAXTJW010000529.1:0-2672 GCA_964244305.1 uncultured Acetobacteraceae bacterium | reverse complement strand
GGCAGCGTTCCGGTCCAGATACAACCCAGCCTGGGATTGCATCATAATCAGTCGATTGCTCTGACCAACATCACGACGAGGACGTCGGTCCGCTCGCTGGCCCGACGTGCCGAGCATCCAGCCCTCGCCGTTCGCCCGCTCACGGACACCGACTCCGGCGTTGGTGCTCGCCGCTTCGCTCGCTGCGTTCCGGTTCGAGCCCCGCGTCGCCTATTCGTCGGCGGTCGCTTTCGCCTCGTGCTTGGCCGCCCGCGCCGCCGCCTCGCCGGCCGCCTCGGCTTTCCGATCGGCGACCTGCTGGGTATGCTGGCGGTGCAGGTCCATTGCCTCCATGGCGTGCCGGTTCGCCACGGCTTCGGCTTCGGCTGCAGTCGTTGCGAGGTGCTCGGCCTTCTCGAAGTTGCCAGACCCAACGTGCTTGGCTGCCTCGTGGTGCATCTTTGCTGCCGCCTCGAACTGGTGCGCGGCATCCTCGTGATGCTTGGCCGCAGACGCCTTGATATCGTCCATCGTGATTTCTCCTGAGTGGCGGAGCAGGCGCCAACGGCTCTGCTCCGATTCTGCGCCAACATAGCAAACAGTTTTTCGATTGCCCATGCCGGCAGAGTGAACCCGTATTTGGGCCGGCCTCCCATCAAGGCCCCTTCCGCGCCGTGCCTTGGAATTCGGGGAACGACGATCGGCACTCGCGCGTGCTGCCGGGTTGGCCCACTGACGACGGCGCTGAACTGCTCCTTCCCGGGGCCTTTCACCTCGATGTTGGTTCAGGGACGCGGTTCGCCAGTCTGCCGTCGGGCGTCGGTAGGGTAGACGCCCGGTTCGGCCTCATTCAGCCCGGGTGCTTGGGTCCGGCACCTGACGCGCCAGAGCGCGTCAGGCCGTCTTATCCCCCCCAACCCCCAGAGCCGCCTGCGCTGCCGCCAGCCGGGCCACCGGCACTCGATACGGACTGCACGACACGTAATCCAGCCCGACTTCCTCGCAAAACGCGATGCTGGCCGGGTCGCCGCCGTGCTCGCCGCAGATGCCCATCTTGAGGTCGTTCTTCGTCGCGCGCCCCTTCTCGGCTGCCAAACGCACCATCGCGCCGACGCCCTCCACGTCGATCGACACGAACGGGTCCTTCGGCAGAATCCCCGCGTCCACATAGGCCGGCAGGAACCGCCCGGCGTCGTCACGCGACAACCCGAACACCGTCTGCGTCAAGTCGTTGGTGCCAAAGCTGAAGAAATCCGCGATCTCCGCAATCTTGTCTGCCACGATCGCCGCACGCGGCAGCTCGATCATCGTGCCGACCAAGTATTCGATCGTCTGCCCCTGCTCCTTGAACACCGCCGCCGCGACGCCGTCCACCTGGGCGCGGGTGATCTCCAGTTCGCGCCGGGTGCTCACCAGCGGGATCATGATTTCCGGCACCGGCGCCAGCCCGGTCTCCCGCGCCGCCGCAATCGCGCCCTCGAAAATGGCGCGGGCCTGCATCTCGTAGATCTCGGGATAGCTGATGCCCAAGCGGCAGCCGCGGTGGCCAAGCATCGGGTTGGCCTCCGAAAGCTCGGCCGCGCGGCGGCGCACCTGGTCCATGTCCATGCCGATCGCCTTCGCGACCTCTGCCAGCTCGCTTTCCTGATGCGGCAGGAACTCGTGCAGCGGCGGGTCCAGCAGCCGGATCGTGACCGGCAGCCCGGCCATGATGCGGAACAGCTTCACGAAATCCTCGCGCTGGAACGGCAGCAGCCGGGCCAGCGCTGCCCGGCGCCCGGCCTCGTCGGTCGACATGATCATCTGCCGCACCGCGCCGATCCGCTCGGGGTCGAAGAACATGTGCTCGGTCCGGCACAGGCCGATGCCCTCGGCGCCGAAATTACGCGCGGTCTCGGCATCGAGCGGCGTCTCGGCGTTGGTGCGGATCTTCATCCGCCGCACCTCGTCGGCCCAGCCCATCAGGGTCGCGAAATCGCCGGACATGACGGGCTCGATCATCGCCACGGCGCCCACGAACACCTCGCCGGTCGCGCCATCGAGGGTGATGATCTCGCCCTCGCGTATGGTCTGGCCATTGGCCGAAAGGGTCTGCGCGCCATAATCCACGCTGACGCCGCCGGCACCAGCCACGCAGGGCCGCCCCATGCCGCGCGCCACGACGGCGGCGTGGCTCGTCATACCGCCGCGGGTCGTCAGGATGCCGCGGGCGGCGTGCATGCCGTGGATGTCCTCGGGGCTGGTCTCGATGCGGATCAATACGACCGACTCGCCCTTGGCGGCGCGCATCTCGGCCTCGTCGGCGCTGAACACCGCAGCGCCGCACGCGGCGCCGGGGCTGGCGGGCAGGCCCTTGCTGAACAGCGAGCGCTTCGCCTTCGGGTCGAGCGTCGGGTGCAGCAGCTGGTCGAGCGAGGCCGGGTTGACCCGCTTCACCGCCTCGTTGCGGTCGATCAACCCGGCCTCCGCCATCTCGACCGCAATGCGCAGGCTGGCGGCGGCAGTGCGCTTGCCGCTGCGGGTCTGCAGCATATACAGCTTGTTCTGCTGCACCGTGAACTCGATGTCCTGCATGTCGGCGTAGTGCCGTTCCAGCGTCTCGCGCACCCGCACCAGGTCGGCGTAGGCGCTGGGCAAGGCCTGCTCCATGCTGACCTCGCCGGGGTGGGCGCGCAGGCTCGACAGCGGCTGCG
>CAXTJW010000528.1:0-2672 GCA_964244305.1 uncultured Acetobacteraceae bacterium | reverse complement strand
TCGTAGGCCGGCGAATACGCTGCACGGTCGCCGCCCACCCGCACCGGCACGCCGCTCGCGGCCACGATCAGCTCGGTCGCCTCCGGCTTGCGCCAGGGCGCCTCGTCGAGCGTCGGCGCCTGATAGTCCGGCACACCCTGCACCTGGCTGGCATGGAACACAGTGAAGCCGCGAAGCACGGGAATGCGCCGTAGGACGGTGTCGCCGTCACCCTGCTTGCCGTCATCGGCACCGTCCCGGGCCTCCAGCCGCTTGAAGAACACGACCGGCGTGCCGCGTTCTCCGGCCCGCACCTGCCATCCCCGTTCCCCTGCCTGACGGTAGGTCATCCAGCGCGGGTCGTCGCTCGCGTGCGCTGCCTGCGTCATGGACAGCAGCATGGCGTTCACGCCGCGATAGACCCGGCCGCTGATCGCGTTGCACGGCATCCCCGGCAGGGTGGTGCGTGCGCCGGCGATCCAGGGCCGACGCCACGGCGCGGTGCCTGCCTCCAGGGCTGCGACGATGCGGTCGGTGACAGCCTGGTAATGATCTCTCGGTGCGGCCTGCTCACCGCGTTCTGTCCTGCTGCTTCTCGCCATCGTGGTGTTCCCTTCTTTGAACACCTCCCGCGCGCCGCGGCCCGTCCGCCGGGGCAAGGGCGCCGCGCTTGCGGCGGGATCGCGTCCGGCCCAGCGCAGCGGCCGGCGCGACCCACCCCTTGCGGCGGCGGATGGGTTGCGGCAGCTCTCTTGCCCTCTCCTATCCCGCCCTGTCCGTCGTTCCTCTCGCCCTTCCCCGGCTCTTCCTCGTCCGTGCAGGTCCGTCCGGGGCGTCGTCCATCGCCAGCAGCGAGGCGAGCGTAACCACAGGCCGGTCCCGTCTCGGCCCGCGGGGCGCCCGCGTTGCGCGCGTGCCGAACGGGATATTCATGCGGATCGCGTGCTTGCTGACCACGGCGGTGTCCCGGTCCAGGGCCGCGCTGACGTCGGTGATCGAGACGCCGTGGTGCCAGGCGATGCGCATGGCGCGCTCCTCGTCGTCATCGAAGGCCCGCATGAAGCCGTGCTTCAGCCCCAGCGTGAACGCCTTGTTGTAGACGCCGCCCTTGGCCCGCTTGAGCCGCTTTGCCAGCTCCGGCGTCGGCACCGTGCCGTAGTCCCGGCGCAGGACGTCGATGTCGTCCTCCGTCCAGGGTGGATCGGTGCGCCAGCCATTCGGCCGCGCGTGCGTGCCCTGCAGGTCGAGCTCGCCGGCCCGATATGCGATGGAGGTGCGGGTCCGTCCCAGCCGTGTGCGCAGCGGTGTCAGGCTCTTGCCGTGCGCGTAGGCGTCGCGCAGCAGCTCGTCTTCCTCGGGCAGCCAGGAGCGGCCCCAGCCACGGCCGTAGCCGAGCCTGCGCAGGGTCTGGCCGACGGTGCGACCCTCGCGGCGCGGGAACCCCTCGGTTTCGAGCACGTCGGCAATGGCGGCATAGGAGATGCCTGTCTCGGCCAAGGCGAGCGCGCGCTGCTGCTCGTCGCCGGACCAGCCGCGCGGCCCGTTGGCGTGCTTGATCTCCAGCCGGCTGGCCACGGTGGCGATGCCGGACGCTGGTCGGCCGATCAGCACTGCGAGCTGCGCGACGGGCACGCCTTGCGCGTAGCCGGCCCGTATCTGCGCCACCTCCCAGTCGGTATAGTTTGGCGCATTGCCCTCGGTCAGTCCGAGCAGGCCGGCCCGGGCGTAGACGGCGGCGCAGGACCGGCCAAGCGCCGCGGCGACCGCGCTGGCCGCCTCGGTCCCATAGTGCTGGGCCATGTACTCGTCATCCAGGCCCGACCAGGGGCGGCTGCTGTTCCGGCGCAGGCCGAGGTCGACGACCTTCGTCCGCACGGCGGCGAGCGTGCGGCCGATCAGCACGGCGATGTCAGCCAAGGCCTCGTCGTCGCCGAACCGCGCCCCTAGCACGCCGATGTCCTCGGGTAGCCAGGCATCTTCGCGGTAGGCCACCTCGCGCAGCGGCGCGCCCGGACTGTCGCGAACCGGCCCCGGGCAGGGCACCAGCTCGACCAGGTCGAACGGCAGGTCGGGCATCATGCGAGCCCCACCACGTTGGTGTCCGACCCGCGCAGCCGCAGCCGTGCCGAGAGGCGGGCGATCCTCGCCTCGCCGCGCGGCATGGTGTCGACGGCGCCGGCCGAGCCGAGCAGGTCGAGCGCGCCGTGCACCGCGTCCATCTCAGCGCCCAGATGCCGCGAGAGGTCGGCCGCCGTCGTCGCGTTCGGGCTGATCGCCCGCAGCGCTGCCACGACCCGCACCGCGTCGGCGGCGTGCGGCTCCATGAGGAAGCCGTCGAGGGCGCGCAGCCCGCCGCGAACCGGCAGGACCGGGGCCGCCCGGCCGGCGTCGCGCAGCGCGTCGAGCTCAAGCAGGCCGCGCGCCTCGTCCGGGGTGACGTCGGCCGAGGCCACCAGCTCCGGCGTGGCCCCGACGTGGCGCGTCACCGTGGGCGCGATCCGCACCAGGGTGGGCAGCCGGCACAGCGCCGGCCCGAAGGCGAAGAACTCGCCCGGGCGCAAATGGCGCAGCGCCGCCGCCCGGTCCGACCCGAAGCCCAGCAGGTCGCCGGCGCGGGTCACGTCGCGGTCGAACACGTTCAGGCCCAAAAGGACGTTGTGCATCTCGCTGACCACGCTCGTCGCCAGCTTGGC
>CAXTJW010000527.1:0-2678 GCA_964244305.1 uncultured Acetobacteraceae bacterium | reverse complement strand
AAAATCTGAGTCCCGTAAGGGAGTGCGGGTTCGAGTCCCGCCGTCCGCACCATTATGACGCCAGCATCCGCGGCCTCAGCAAGCTCATTACGCGTCGCGTTGGAACGATGGCGCATGCCGGTCGTTGGCATGGCTATGACGATCGCGCTCTATGGCCGCACCGAAACCGGCGTCGAGGTCCAGCGAATTACCCTGGGCGGCCCCGGACTGCGGGTGAGCATCCTGACCTTCGGCGCCGTCATCGAGCGCCTGGAGACGCCGGACCCGTCGGGCCAATGGGCCAATATCGTGCTCGGCCTCGACAGCCTCGATGGCTACATGCAGCGGAGCCCGCATTTTGGCGCGGTGCCGGGCCGGTTCGCCAACCGGATCGCGGGCGGGCGTTTCACGCTCGACGGGGTCACATACCATCTGACTTGCAACGACGCGCCGAATGCGCTGCACGGCGGCCCGGCCGGCTTCGGCAAGCGTATCTGGACCATCGAGGACAGCAGCGAACGCCATGTGACGCTCGGATATATCAGCGCGGACGGCGAGGAGGGCTACCCGGGCACGCTGCACGCGCGGGTCACGTATACCCTGGACGGCACGGACCTTCGCCTCGACTACTGGGCGCAGACCGACTGGCCGACGGTGGTGAACCTCACGAACCACAGCTACTTCAACCTCGGCGGCGAGGGCAGCGGCAGCATCCTCGACCACATCTTGCAAATCGACGCCGACGCTTTCCTGCCTATCGATGCGACCTCGATCCCGACCGGCGAGACCAGGGCCGTCGACGATACGCCGTTCGACTTCCGCGCGCCGATGCCGGTCGGCAGCCGGATCCGGCAGGCGGACGAGCAGCTACGATACGGCATCGGCTACGATCACACCTGGGTGCTGCGGCCCGGCCCCGGCGTGCGCCCAGCCGTCCGCCTGCACCATCCGCCGAGCGGCCGGACGCTCGAGGTGCTGACCACCCAACCCGGCGTGCAGGCCTACACCGCCAACCACCTGACCGGGTCGCTGAGCGGGCCCAGCGGACGCATCTACCGCCAGGGCGACGCCATTTGCTTCGAAACCCAGCACTTTCCCGACAGCCCGAACCAACCAGCCTTTCCAAGCACCACGCTGCGCCCTGGCGATACATTCAGCTCGACGACGATCTTTCGCCTCACCGCGCTCCCCGCGTGTTGACATACAGGGAATAGATCGACTGGCTGGCTGCCATGAACAGGCGGTTCCGCTTGACGCCGCCGAAACACAGGTTGGCGCAGCGTTCGGGCAGCTGGATGCGGCCGATCGGCTCGCCCTGCGGCGAAAATACCATCACCCCATCGAGCTCGGGCGTGCCCATGCCCCAGCCGCACCACAGGTTGCCGTCCTCGTCGAGGCGGAAGCCGTCGGGCGTGCCCGGCTCAGCGTCGATCAGCACGCGCCGCCCGCCGATCCCCGCCCCGTCCGGGGCGACGTCGAAGGCCACGATGCCGCGCTGGATGCCGCGGCTCTCGACCACATAGAGCGTGCGCTCGTCCGGCGAGAATGCGAGGCCGTTGGGTGCGGCCATGCTGTCCTCCAGCAACGTCGCGTGCCCGGTCGCCGGGTCGAGGCGGTAGACGCTGCACGGCAGCTCCTGCTTCGCCCGCGCGCCCTCGTAGTCGCTGAGCAGGCCGAACGCCGGGTCGGTGAACCAGATCGAGCCGTCCGATCGCACCACCACATCGTTGGGCGAGTTCAGGCGCTTGCCCTCGAACCGGTCGATCAGCACGGTGATTTCGCCGCCATGCTCGGTCCGCGTCACCCGCCGCGCGCCGTGCTCGCAGGTGATCAGCCGGCCCTCGCGGTCCCGCGTGTTGCCGTTGGCGAAGTTGGAGGGGCGGCGGAACACGCTGACGACGCCGGTCTCCTCCTCCCATTTCAGGATGCGGTTGTTCGGGATGTCGCTCACCAGCAAATGCCGGGCGTCGCCGAACCAGACGGGTCCCTCGGCCCATCGCAGCCCAGTGGCGAGCCGTTCGACCGACGCGAGGCGAATGCGATACTTTTCGAAGCTCGGGTGCAGGGCTTGCACTGCCGGGTCCGGGTAGAAGGCGCTGGGCTGCCACATCTCGGTCGTTTCTCCCTATCTCACGCCATCTTGCACCCCAGGCGACAAACGGGAAGCCTTGTGCTATGTTGCAGTGAACGCGACGTCTACGTCGGAAGGTAGCCAGCCTCGTGCCGCAGCATCATCTCAAACGCTTCCAGATCGGGATCGCGGTTGTTTTGGCAGGGCTGGCGTGCATCGCTGCGCCGCTCGACGCTTTTGCCCGATCCAGCGGCGGCTACTCGCGGCCCAGCAGCACCAGCCGGACACCCACGTTCGGCGGCGGCGGTGGCGCATCACGCACGCCATCGTTCGGCGGCAGCGGCGGCTACAGCCGGACGGCCCCGTCCTATGCCCGCCCGACCTGGACACCGCCGCAATCGGCCGGGGACAGCAGCTTCTCCAGGGACCGCTCCGGCTCGGCATTCGACAGCTACCGCACCCAGCAGGACAACTCGCGGCGGCAGCAAGGTTACACACGCAGCGCGCCCGCGGCTCAATACGCGCCGGGACCCGATCCGCAGCGCCAATACGGCGCAGACCGTTCGGGCTGGTTCAACAGCCGCGGCTGGTCCGCGCCGTCGGCCTATTACGGCGGCAACCGCAGCTT
>CAXTJW010000526.1:0-2683 GCA_964244305.1 uncultured Acetobacteraceae bacterium | reverse complement strand
GCCGTTGCCGCGCTGTTTCCGGCCCAGGCGCTCAACCGCTTGACCCGCGCCGTCCATGCGGCGGGATTCGTGCAGCCGGGTCAGGCGCCGCTGGTCCGGGAGGATGTCGGCCGGCACAACGCGCTGGACAAGCTCGGCGGCGCCATGGCCCGCGCCGGCATGGACCCGGCGTCCGGCCTGCTGGTGATGACCAGCCGCGTGTCCGTCGAGCTGGTGCAAAAGGCCGCGCGTATCGGCATCCCGGTGCTGGTCGCCGTATCGGCGCCAACGGCTTTGGCGCTGCGGGTGGCGGAGCAGGCGGGCATAACGGTCGCCGGCATCGCCCGCGACGACGGCTTCGAGGTGTTCACCCACCCCGGCCGCATTGGACCAAAGTCTATGAACACCGCCGCTTGACGGCATTTTTTAACACTGCGGCAGGCGCCATCCAACGGCGTCGCCGATCGGAAGGGAACGTTTTAAATGGATGGTTGGACGGAAACGCGGCCGAGCGGCCCGCAAGACGGCCTGCTCGACCGTAGCCGCACGGTCGCCAAGCCTGGCTTCAACCGATGGCTGGTGCCTCCGGCTGCCTTGGCGATCCATCTCTGTATCGGGATGGCCTATGGCTTCTCGGTGTTCTGGCTGCCGCTGACGCGGGTGCTGGGCGTGACCAACGCGGTCACCTGCACCGCCGACACGTCGTTGCTGCAGGCGCTGGTGACGACGGCCTGCGACTGGCGGGTCTCCGACGTCAGCGTCATGTATACGCTGTTCTTCGTGTTCCTGGGCTCCTCGGCGGCGATCTGGGGCGGCTGGCTCGAGCGCGCCGGTCCGCGCAAGGCGGCGTTCGTGGCGACGCTGTGCTGGTGCGGCGGCCTCGTGGTCTCGGCAGTCGGCGTCTATGTGCACCAGCTCTGGATGCTATGGCTCGGCTCGGGCGTGATCGGCGGCATCGGCTTGGGCCTGGGCTACATTTCGCCGGTGTCGACACTGATAAAATGGTTTCCGGACCGCCGCGGCATGGCGACCGGGATGGCGATTATGGGCTTCGGCGGCGGCGCGCTGATCGGGGCACCGCTTGCCGACATCCTGATGAACTACTTTCGCGGGCCCGGCCCCAACTTCACCACGGTCGGCGTGTGGCAGTGCTTCCTGGTGATGGCAGCGGTCTATGCCGTGTTCATGCTCGCGGGCACGTTCGGCTACCGCGTGCCGCCGGCAAATTGGGCGCCCGAGGGCTGGACCGGCCCGGCCGCCCGGCGCGGAATGATCACCCACGCCAACGTCGCATTGGAGGACGCGCACAAGACGCCGCAGTTCTGGCTGATTTGGGCGTGCCTGGTGCTGAACGTGTCGGCGGGCATCGGCGTGCTCGGGCTGGCGTCGCCCATGCTGCAGGAGATTTTCGGCGGCTCGCTGCTCGGCCATCCCGACATCCGGTTCGGCGCGCTGGACGCGGGCCAGAAGGCGTCGATCGCGACCATCGCGGCCGGGTTCGTGGGGCTGCTGTCGTTGTTCAACATCGGCGGACGGTTCTTCTGGGCCTCGTTCTCCGACAAGATCGGGCGAAAGCTCACCTATGCGACGTTCTTCGCCCTCGGCATCGCGCTGTATGCGCTGGCGCCATGGGCGGCGCATCATGGCCAGCAAGCGCTGTTCGTGGCGATGATTTGCGTCGCACTTTCGATGTATGGCGGCGGTTTCGCGACCGTGCCGGCCTATTTGGCCGACATGTTCGGCACTCGGTTCGTAGGCGCGATCCACGGGCGCCTGCTGACGGCATGGTCCACCGCCGGCGTGATCGGGCCGATCGTCATTACCCAGATCCGCGAGGCGCAGATCGCTGCCGGGGTGCCGCGGGAGCAGGTGTATGACCGCACGCTGTTGATCCTGGCCGGGTTCCTGGCGGTCGGGTTCATCGCCAACCTGCTGATCCGCCCGGTCTCGGAGCGCTGGCACATGCGGGAGGATGCGACCACGCAGCAGGCGACGGCCGTCGCGGGCGGGTCGTTCGGCATCGGCCGTGGTGGGTTGACCGCCACATCCGGACTCGCCTGGGCTTGCGTGGGCATTCCGCTGCTCTGGGGTGTTTATATCACCCTGACCAAGGCGCTAGTCTTGTTCACCTAGACACGGGAGCAGGCCATGGCGCGGATCGGGTTCATTGGATTGGGTAATATGGGTGGCCCGATGGCGGCCAACCTGGTCCGCGCCGGGCACAACGTCTATGGGTATGACCGGGTCGAAACAGCCGTAGCGGCACTGGTAATGGCCGGCGGCACGGCGGCCACGTCCGTAGCAGCGGCGACCTATGACGCGGAAATCGTCGTCACCATGCTGCCGGCCGGAAAGCATGTGCGGGAGGTGCTCACCGCCGAGAACGGCGTATTCGCGTGTGCAGACCCTGGGGCGTTGCTGATCGATTGCTCGACCATTGATGTCGCCACTGCGCGGGACATGGCGGACCAGGCGGGTTCGCGTGGCTTTGCCATGCTGGACGCCCCGGTTTCCGGCGGCGTGACCGGTGCGGCGGCGGGAACGCTGACGTTCATGGTCGGCGGCGCCCAGGCCGCGTTCGATCGGGCGAAGCCGGTGTTGGCCGCGATGGGCAAGACCATCGTGCTCGCCGGCGATGCCGGGGCCGGGCAGGCGGCGAAGGTCTGCAACAACCTGATCCTCGGCATCTCCATGCTGGCCGTGT
>CAXTJW010000525.1:0-2685 GCA_964244305.1 uncultured Acetobacteraceae bacterium | reverse complement strand
CCAGGTCGAGCCGCTCGATCAGCACGACGTCCCGAATCGACAGCGCGGTCAGCACGTGGGTGCTAGAACAAGCTGCCCAGGGTCCGAGCGAAGAACCCGCCGGTCGGTGCGGCCGTCGCCGTTGTCGTGCCCGGCGCCGAAACCATGCCGTCATCGGCGAGTTGGCCATAGCTATCTGCATACCAGCGGCTGCCGGGATAGTTGTGACCGAGTACCGCCGCGGTCTTTTTCGCCTGGTCCGTCATCCCCAGCGTCAGGTAGATCTCGGTCAGGCGGTGCAGCGCCTCCGGGGCATGATTGGTGGTCTGATAGTCGTCCACGACACGCTGGAACCGTCCGATGGCCGAACCATACAGCCTCTGCTGCTCATAGAACCGGCCGATCTCCATCTCCTTGCCGGCCATATGGTCGCGGCACAGATCGATCTTGAGCCGGGCGTCGCGGGCATAGGCGCTCTCGGGGAAACGGTTCACCACATCCTGCAGCGCCACCATGGCCTGCTGCGTTCCTTTCTGATCGCGCTGTATGTCCGCGATCTGCTCGTAGAAGCTCAGGCCACGCAGATAGTAGGCGTAGGATGCGTTGGGGCTTGTCGGATGCAGCTGAATGAAACGATCCAGGGAGCCGATCGCCTCGGTGTAGTGGTTCTGCAGATATTCGGCATATCCATGCATCAACTGCGCGTTTACCGCCCATGATGAATACGGATAGTTCTGCTCGACCGCATCGAACTGCGACACTGCCGTTGCGTAACGCTTTTGGCTGAGCGCATCGACGCCGTTGTTATAAAGTTCCTCGACCGACTTGGTGCCGGGATCGACTTTTACGTGCAGGTCTTCGGACTTGCCGGTCCATGGCGCAATAGAGTTCAAAGTCTCGCAGCCCTGCAGCAGGAGCAGTGCGACTAAACCCGGAGCGGCTCGCCGGAGCATGGTGCGATGGGGACGGGTGCGTTGCTTCATGACAGCGGCCCTATAACACGCCGACGCAGTGGTTTGGAATGCGTTATGCGGCTTCCTGGACCGCGGCGTTCGTCCAATCGGACCCGGCGAGAGCCGACCCCGTGACCAGCCGCCAATTTGCGCTGTCGGCGAACAGGGCGCGGAGCACACGGTTGTTCAGCGCATGTCCGGACCGGTGGCCGACAAACCGCCCCTGCAGCCTCGCATCCGCCAGCGCCAGATCGCCCACGGCGTCGAGCATCTTATGCCGCACGAACTCGTCCGAGCGGCGCAGCCCGCCCGGATTGAGCACGCGCGCGCCATCCACCACGACCGCGTTGTCGAGGCTGCCGCCCTGGGCCATCCCCGCCGCCTGCAGCCCGGCGATCTCACGGGCCAACGTGAACGTGCGGGCGTCCGCCAGTTCGTGCCGAATCGCCGGGCCGTCGACCGCGAGCGATAGCGCCTGCCGGCCGATCGCGGCAGCGTCGAAGGCGATCGAGACCGACATCTCCAGCGACGCGGACGCGCCTGGCCGCAGCTCGGCAAAGGCATCGCCGTCCTGCACCCGCACCGTCTGCAATATCTCAATGACCCGCACCGGCGCGTCTTGTTCAAGAGTCCCGGCGCAGTCCAGCAGGAATACCCAAGGCGCCGCGGAGCCATCCAGCACCGGCACCTCCGGTCCGTCCAGCTCGACGATGATGTTGCCTATTTTGCAGGCCGACAGCGCCGCCATCAGGTGCTCGACCGTGCCGACCCGCGCCTTCGGCTGGCCCGGCAGAGCCAGCACGGTGCAAAGCCGCGTATCGGCAACCAGGTCGAAGCGCGCCGGTATGTCGACGCCCAGATCCAAGCGGCGGAACACGACGCCGGTCCCAGCGGCGGCAGGACGCAAGGTGACGTTCACGCGGCAGCCAGAATGCAGACCGATCCCAACGCAGCAAATCGCCGACTTCAGCGTCCGCTGCACAGGAATCGCCGCCTGGGATAGCCTACGGTCCTGTGCCGCCGGTGTAAGCTCGAGCATTCCGTCCATGAAACCCTCAGCCGGCTTAATCGCCGGAGTGATGAGATGGACGCCGACCTGACGTCCCACATGCAACCTAAGCGGCTGGACAGGGAACGCCAAATCAATCAATATTTCTGAGTATTGCGCTGTAACCGGCTGTAAAGACGCCGTTTATGATTTCTGGCGACGCAGAAAAGTCGGGATCTCGAGTCCCTGGTCCACCGGTTCATGCCGCGGTGCAGCAACCGGGGCGGCCTGTCCGGAGAAAGACGGGTCCGCCCGCTGTGGCTCAGCGTCCGTCTGCGCGGCGCGGCGGCCCCGCCCAATCCCGGTCATGATGTCGAAAATGCTCCGCGCCGCGCTGGTCGTGCTCGGCGCGCCGCCAGCGACGTGCGACGTATCCGGCGGCAGCGGGCCGGAGCGCGGCGGGGCGCCTCGACGCTGCGCCGGCGGCGGGGGGGCATAGCGCTGCGGCCCGGCCTGCTGGGCGTCGCTTTGATACGGCGCCTCGCTGGCCGGCTCCGGCGCGCGGGGCGTTAGGAACTGCGCCGGGTTCAGTGTGGGCGCGGACTGACCGATCACGCCGAACGACGGCGGCATATGCGACGGCGCGGCGCTCACGGGCGACGCTGTGGCCGTGTTGGGAGCGGCCTGGGTCATGCCGCTGCCGCCGACGACGACCATGCGCGGCTTCGTCGCCTCCGCCTGGCCGACGTCGATGCCGGTCGCCAC
>CAXTJW010000524.1:0-2687 GCA_964244305.1 uncultured Acetobacteraceae bacterium | reverse complement strand
GCCTCGGTCAACTGCGCCTCGGCATCCGCCCTGGAGAGCTTGACGATCTCGGCAGCGGCCTCGATCGGCACCTCCTCGAGCGATGTGAGCAGCAGCAGCTCACGCTGGCTTTGCGACAGGCCGCCGGTGATGAAGCTGATTTTAAGGGTGTTCAAGCCTTCGAAACGCTGGGTCACGGCAGAATACAGGGCGTGCCTGGCTTCGCCTTCGGCATTTTCGGCCAGGAGATCACGCAGGCTGTCCGCCACCAGCGCATCGCCTCGTGTTTGGCTGCCGGTCAAGGCCCGGGCATAACGGCGCGCATACGGAAGCACACGGATCAGCTCCTCGCGGCGAAGGCTAGACATCAAGCGTCCTTTTCATGCACAGGTTTAGTGCAGCGATAGTGTATAAACCGAGAGTTGTGGACTGGCATGCCACCAAGTGAATGCGATGAGAACCAATTGGACGTAGCCGATCCCAATGTCCGGCGCGAAATTGCCGGGTTGCTGCCCGACCTCCGCGCCTTCGCCCGTTTTTTGGTGCGGGACCGCGTCGCGGCGGACGACATCGTACAGGACAGCATCGTGCGCGCGCTGGCCGCCATCGACCAGTTCCAACCCGGCACCAACCTGAAAGCCTGGCTATTCACCATCCTGCGCAATCAATTCTACGAACAGGGCCGGCGACGCAAGCGCGAGATCAACGCGTTGCGGTCACAACTCGATGCGGAGCACGCCGTCGACCCGGCGCAGCACGCCCGCGCGGAGATCACCGACCTGCAGCAGCTCATCTGGCGACTGCCGCCGCTGCTGCGTGAGGCGCTGATCCTCGTCGGCGCGCAGGAGATGTCGCATGAGGAGGCGGCGGCGATCTGCAACGTGCCGGTCGGCACCATGAAGGCCAGGCTCTCCCGCGCCCGCAGCAGCTTGGCGGACCTGATGGCCGAGGCAGCGTCCCAGCCGCCCTAATGCCTCACGGTTTCGTGATCTCACCGATGCAACGTCCGGCGTTTGCGCGCCATTGGGCTGTCAGTGACGCAAGAGGGCAGATCGATGAACACTCCTTTCCATGACCAGGTTATCTCGATCCTTCCGAAGCTCCGCATTCAGGCTTTGGCGCTGACCCGCAACCGTTCGGCAGCCGAGGATTTGGTGCAGGATGCGGTCTGCAATGCGCTATCGGCTCATGCGAGCTTCATCCCGGGCACCAACTTTCCGGCCTGGATGCACAGGATCCTGCGCAACCGCTTCATCTCCAACCTGCGCAAGCGCCGGGACACCACCGACATCGACGATGTGCCGCAGTCGGTGTTCGCGACCGAGGCGGCGCATGAGGACCGCCTCGCGCTCAAGGAACTCGGCCGGGCGATGACGCGGCTGCCTGCGGATCAGCGCGAGGCGTTGCTCATGGTCGTCGTGCACGGCATGAGCTACGAGGCGTTGGCGGAGGCAACCGGCTGCGCTGTCGGAACGGCAAAAAGCCGGGTATTCCGCGCCCGCCGGCAGTTGGAGACGTGGCTGCTGGGCGAGATCGATCCCAAAAGCAAGGAGCGGATCGCTCCCCGTGGTGCGCGCTTGCTCGAGATCGGGTTTGAGGGCGACGAGAGGGCTGCGTCCTTTTAAGTCCAGGTTTCCGAAAGGACGGAGGGCGGACTGACCAGGGCAAATATCATTGGCGCTCCCACAGCAGCATTGCGAAGGAGTTGTGAGTGGTAGGGCGGATTGGGCATGAATTATTTCACGATGACGCAGCGTAGGCCAAGACTGACACCGGCGTCGCGAAAGCAGTCTCGGCCGGCTGACGCTGCCTTCGACCTTTGGCTGAACCGCGGGCTGCATAAGCTATACGATGAGGTGGCGCGTGAACCGATTCCGGACGATTTACTGAAGCTGATCGAGGAAAATCGGGACCACGAAGACCGCAAGACGTGACGACTGGCCGGTTCGCGGGACCGGTCCCATGCTGACACGCTTTCGACGGACCCGGGATACCATCGCGGGTAGGCTGGCACTTTTGCAGGCATTTGCGAGCCTGCCATTATTGGCGGTCGGCGTAGCGGGTGGCCTGCCGCTGATGGCGGTTTTGGCATGGCTGCTTGCATTGGCCATCGTCGGAGCCGGGGGGATGGTGCTGGGTTCCCGTCCGTTGGCCCGGCTGAACCGGCGCATCAGCCGCTGGCGGTCTGGTGGGCCGTTCGACGTTGGGGCCGACCGGAGCGAGGACGTCAGCCTGTCGCGCGATTTGCGGCTTCTCGTCATCGCTTTCCGCCGGGCGACCATGCTGTTGCGCCGTCAGCAAATCCGCCTCGCGACTGCAGTGGATCAGCAGGAGCTGCTGATGCAGGAAATCCACCACCGGGTGAAGAATAACCTGCAGATTGTCGCGAGCTTGTTGAATCTGCAGGCAAGCCGCATTCGCCAGCCGGAGGCACGGGCGGAGTTCCAGTCGGCGCGCGATCGCGTCCGCGCCCTCGCCACCCTGCACCGGCATCTCTATGCCCACGGCGAGGTGCACACGATCGACATGCGCGAGTTCCTGATCGAGCTGTGCGGCCAGTTGTTCCAGGCAATGGGCGAGAAGGCCGGCGAGCGGCTACGGCTCGATATCGAGGCGCCGGAACTCAAGATGTCGAGCGACCAAGCCGTTCCGCTGGCGCTCATCGTGACCGAGGCCGTCAGCAATGCGGTGAAATATGCCTTCCCGGA
>CAXTJW010000523.1:0-2720 GCA_964244305.1 uncultured Acetobacteraceae bacterium | reverse complement strand
CCGCTACTTCGAAGCCATGACCCTCGTCGGCCTCATCTTCCTTGCCCTCTCCCTCGCTGCTGCCTGCGGCATCACGGCGATCTCCGCACGCGCTACGGGTGGGTCGCGGCAAGGACGGCCATGATCCCACGCGACCTGACTCTGGCCCATCGCGCCTCGTCCAACTCGTAGCGCTTGATCCCACCAGTCCGCTCCGCACCGAGACACCCATGCTTACTAAAATCAGGGAACCAAACAAAATGGGAGGCTTGAATATCAATTAGCCCTAGCACGCTCCGGCCCAAGTCTTGCGCCGCCAGTCGGCAACGGCGAACGGAACTGCGCCCCTATACAGGCCTGCAGCTACGACGCTGCCGGCACGCATATTGCCATCGGGTATCCTAACCACATCAGGGCCTAGCGAGGCGAGCAAAGCGGCAGCGGGATGCCCATCCTCAATCAACAGCCGACCAGTTTCGCTGCGCCACCTGAGACGATTCCTTACCATCGTTCATAACAGCCTCGGGCTTCTCATCTCTGATGGTTGCGGACCAGTATGGGTATAGGCCTGGGCGATGCAGCAATCATGCATTCGGAACCGACATGGGCGCCTGCTCATTGCTGCGCCAACGTCAACCGCGAGAGCTGCTCTCCGGCGGTGCCGACGATCGGCAACGCCAAGGTCGCCGGGTGTTCAGCATCCTGCATCACAGTCCAGGTGAACGCGGCCGGGTTCGGCCCGGGGCCTTGCGGGAACGGCAGGCCCGGCGTCACGCTGGCCGCGCCGGCCAAGGCAAGCCGCAGCCGGTGCCCTTGCTGGAACACGTAGGCGGTCGGCAGCAGGTCCACCTCGATCCTCTGCGCCTGGCCCGGCACGAGCGGCTTCGGGTCGGACAGCGACACCTGATGCGGCACATTCAGGTATCCCTGGATCACCTGCGTGGATGTGCCGTCCGCCGCCACGTCGTTCAGGCTGAACACCATGTCGCCGTCGTTCGTGCTGGACGATGCCCAGAGCGACACCTGCGGGTAGCCCGTCACCTCCGCGGCCACCGGCAGGGGCGCCGTCGTCCAGGTCAGCACCTTCCGCTCCACCGCCCGCTGGTCGTCAGCCGGGCGTCCGACCGTCGCACTCAACAGCACCGGCAGCGCAGGGCCTGAACCCGGCGTGTAGGGCAAGGTCGCGGCTGGCCCCGCGGCGGGCTGCGCCGTCAACGCCCCGTCGTTCAGGCTGTCGGTTGTCCCGCTATGCCCCGCCTGCAGGAACAGTTTGGCCACATGGGCGTCCGGGATCGGCCAGTCCGTTTCATAACGCCAGCGATCCACGCCTTTTACGTAAAGGATCACCCTGGGCGCCTGCTCCACCCCGTTGTCGGCGTCCTTCAGCCAGTGGTCCAGCCATTGCACCTGCAGTTCCTGGAGAAAGTCGATCTGCCAGCCATGGGCGTGCGGCGCGAGCAGTAGCCGCTTGCGGGGCGAGTCGAACTGCTCGTAGGCACGAAGGTTGCCTGGGGTGATGTAGTCGTCCAGCCCGCCGGAAATGAGGGCGGCCACCCCACGCCCGGCGATCGCCTTGATGTCCGGACCGAGCGTGAGCCGCTCGCGCCACCACCCATCCAGGTCGCGGTGCTGGATGGAGGTCTCGTACTCCGCCTCGGCGCCTGGTGACAGCTTGCGCGCCTCCCGGCCAGGCCCAGGCATCATGCCGGCGGGATACCAAAGCAATCCATAGCAGTCTCCGCACGCCACCTGCGGCACGATCACCTTCAGGCTTGGCGGCGCCTCCTTGGCCGTCAGCCATTGCGCGATGCCCAACAAGGACGGCCCGACCATGCCCACGCGGCCGTTGCACCACGCCTGCTTGGCCATCCACTCGACCGTGTCGTAGCCGTCCTGTCCGAACTGATTGTAGAGCGTTGGCGTCCCACCGGACTTGCCCGACCCTCGCAGGCTGAGGTGGAGCACGGCATAGCCACGGGACGCGATATCCATCAACACCGGGTCTGTGCTGGCGCCCGTGTTGGACGAGCGGCCATAGCCATCCGACATCAGCACGCATGGCGTCGGCACGGCGGCCGCGGCCCGCGTCGGCAGGAACAGTCGGGCATCGAGCGCCGTGCCGTCGCGGGCGATGATGGTGACGTCATCCTGGACTTGGACTGGGAAGCGGAGCTGCGGGTTGTCGATGCGGGCGCGCTCCGGCAGCCACTGCCGGCTCTCCGTCCCTACGCCCATTTGATACGATTGCGCCTGCGATGCCGATGCCGAGCAGGCCAGCATCAATAGCGCGGCGCTGAGCAGCCCCCTCTGCATTCTCAGATCCTCCTGGCCCACGAACCTGCCAGCAGGTTTGAACTATGACAACGGGTCGGCGTTGTCATGGATACCGGATATCTGATTGATGGCGCAGCCTGATCAATCGACGTGAATGCCAGGGCAGAGAGATATCCCACAGCATTCCGGCAGATCGCGCCAGGGGACACCGGTCCGGGCAAGCCAGAGCACCGCCTCCACAAACAGGTGGTTGTTCGCACCGGTCCGGTCCGGGTCACTCGGCTTGCCCGGCAGATGCGGTTGCATCCGCTCCCACTGCTGGTCCTTCAACATCGACCGAATCGACGACATCCAACGCTCCCCGAAAAGGAGCCTTAACCAAATCGAAGGCCTGAATGTCAGCGCTGTCTAGGTGTTTGGTCCCGGGATGAGGTGACGTGGGTTTATTTTGAAGATGTCGGGCGTTG
>CAXTJW010000522.1:0-2723 GCA_964244305.1 uncultured Acetobacteraceae bacterium | reverse complement strand
AGTCGCCGATCAGCACCGTCGCCGGCGCGTCCAGCGTGCGGGTGAAGCGGTAGCCCGCCGCCTCCGGCTCGAGCGCCACTTCGACTTCGCCCAGGCCCGCCTCGCGAAAGGCGGCGCGCAGCCTCGACTCGCCCAATGCGTCGTCGGCGAGTTCGCCGGCGAAGCGGACCGGGCGGCCGGCGACGATGCGTGCGCCGCGCACCTCCGTCGGCTCGAGCAGCGCGCCGAGGAACAGTGCGACCAGGCGTTCGAGCGTATGCGGCCGGCCGTAGATCTGGGTCTGGGTGAAGCTGCGCTGGGCCAGATAGGTCTTCATCGACATGATCAGCCGCGTGTCGAGCGGGTCGTCGAGGTAGGCCTCGACCGCCTGCGGCCCGGCGGCGTGGCGCAGGATCGGGCGTCCGGATTCGTTATGCCGCCAAAAGCACAGCACGGTGCGGAACACGTCCAGCCCGAGCGTCCCCACAGGAAAGCGCACGGTGCGCACCGAGCCGTCCGGCTGCAAGATGGCGACGACCGAATTGGTCGTGCCGAAGTCGATGCCGATCAGGGGCGCCGGGTCACGCCCGATCGCAGGCAGCATCATGATGTAGCATCTTCCAAGTGTTTTGGCCCATCGTTTCGGGGCGATGCGGGATGGTGGTAGGCGTCATAGCCGGGGCCGGTTAGGCTCCGGCGCTGCCCGCGCGACCGCCTCGCACCACCAGCAGGAGCCTCCTTATGAGCCGCCTCGTGTTCGTCCTCAATGGCCCCAACCTGAACCTGCTCGGCAAGCGGCAGCCGGAAATCTACGGCCACGAGACCCTGGCCGACGTGGAGCGGGACTGCCGGGCGCTCGCGGGCGAGCTCGGGCTGGAGCTGCGCTTCCACCAGAGCAACCGCGAATACGAGATCGTCGACTGGATCCACGAGGCGCGCGAGGCGGCTGGCGGCATCGGCATCAACGCGGCCGCCTTCACTCACACTTCGGTCGCGATCCTCGACGCGCTGAATGCCTTCGACGGCCCGGTGATCGAGGTCCACATCTCAAACGTGCACAAGCGGGAGGAATTCCGCCACCACTCCTTTGTCTCGGCTCGCGCGGACGGCGTGATCGTCGGGTGCGGCACCCAGGGGTACCTCCTCGCGCTGCGGCGGTTGGCGCGGCTGATCGATGAGGCGGCGGCAACCGGGCAAACGGCCGGCGTCTAATTCAAGTCGTCTCCCAACTTGTCTCCCAAGTCGGGGCCTAGCGCCTCCTGAACCCAGCGGAACGCGCCGTTCGCGGCCGGCACCCCGGCATACACGCCGGCCTGGATGAGCAGCGCCCGCAACTCCGCGAGCGTGACGCCGTTCCGCAGCGCCGGCCGCACGTGCAGCTTGAACTCCTCCTCCCGGCCCAGCGCCACCATCAGCGCCAAGGTCAGCATCGACCGCGTCTTCCACGGCAGCGCCGGGTCGCCCCAAACCTCGCCCCAGGCCGTGCGGGTGATGAAGTCCTGCCATGGCCCGGCGAACGCGCCGGCCTTGGCACGCGAACGCTCGACATGCGCCGCGCCCAGCACCGCCTTGCGGTTCGCCAGCCCGTCCTCGAAACGTGCGCCGCCATGCGGCTCGCCCACCGCCTGCAGCCTGCCGAAAAAAGCCCGCAAATGCGCGTTCACCGCGTCCGCCCGCTCCACGGCCAGGATGTGCGCGGCGCGCGGCAGCACCACGAGCTCGGCGTCGGGAATGCGGCCGCGGATGTCCTCCATCATGGGCACCGGCGTCGCCGGGTCGTCGGCGCCGGCGACGATCAGGGTCGGTGCGGTGATCGCCGCGTTGGACGGGCGCAGGTCCATCGCCCCGATCGCGGCGCAGCAGGCGGCGTAACCCTCGGGGTCCATCGCCACGAACCGCTCGCGATGCGGCGCGACCATCTCCGGATGCGATGCCCTGAAGCCCGGCGTGAACCAGCGCGTCAGCACCGCGTCCACGATGGCGCCCATGCCCTGTGCACGCACGGTCGCCGCGCGCGCGTCCCAGCCGTCGGGCATGTAGGCCGCGGTCGCCATCAGCACCAGCCCATGCACGCGCCCCGGCCGCCGCGCCGCCAGCGACTGCGCCGTCATGCCGCCGAGCGAGAGCCCAACGACATGCGCCCGCTCCACCTGCAGCGCGTCGAGCAGCCCGGCCAGGTCGTCGGCCAGCGCCTCGATGGTGGCAGGGCCAGCCACCACCGGCGAGCCGCCATGCCCGCGCGTGTCGTAGCGCAACACCCGGTAAGGCCCGGCCAGCGCCTCCGCCTGCGCGTCCCACATCCGGTGCGTGGTGCCGATGGAGTTGGAGAATGCGACCACAGGCGCGCCCGCGGGACCCTTCAGGTCATGGAACAGTTCGGTCCCGTTCGAGGCGGTTATCATGGGCATCGCGTCACTCCCCGGCATCGTGGCGAACATCGTCTTGCGGATGGGCCGATCGGCAGGCCGCCGCCGCGTGTAGCCGTTGCGCCGGGGCGATCCAAGCCGCATGTCGCACGACGCGGCCTGCCAACTGCCCGCACCCAGCCGGCATCTTCGCTCCGGCTGTTGCGATCCGCCTGCGGACTGCTAGGGTCCGGTCGCAGGCGTGCCCGGCAAACGGGCCATGAACGGGGGAGACGGTCTTGACGTCCATGTGGATACGACTGGGCTTGGGGGTCGCTGGCTTCGCCCTCGCCTATGGGCAACAAGCCCACGCGAGCGCAACCGACATCCTGATCGGAC
>CAXTJW010000521.1:0-2753 GCA_964244305.1 uncultured Acetobacteraceae bacterium | reverse complement strand
TGGGTGGCGCGCTGCGTGCGGCGAGCCTCCCGACATTGCTCAACATGGTGGCCGCCGGCTATGGGACGACGCTGATCCCGGGGCTCGCGGCAGGGGCGGCACAGGACGCGGGCCTTGTGCTGCGGCCGTTGGCCGCGCAGGCGGGGCGGACCGTGCGCATCGCTTGGCGCGCACATTTCCCGCGCCGGGCCGCGGTGGAGGCGGTGGGGGAGGTCCTGGCCACGAGGCTGCGCAGCTTCGCGCAAGCGACGACGGCCGGATGGGAATATTCTAATGGTGCGAATCAGACGGAAGCACTCGTCTGATTCGCACCACTAGCCTTGGTTTGGTGGACCGATTCACCTAACGTTTGGGACTCAAATGTTAGGATCGGACCACTAGGTCAGAGCACTAGCAGCATATGGTCAGAGATCGGCCGCGGCGTCGCCGAGCAAATCCCAGGCCGACGAGTCCTAATCCGAGCAATGCGATGGACGCTGGTTCTGGAACCTCGGTTAGAGTGAAGCTGACCGGCTGGTTGAAACCCGTATTGTCGTAGTGAATATACTTATCCGGCGCATTGCTGAATATATTGACCTCGCGGCCTGCCGTATCGACGAATAGCAAACCATTATTGTTGATGAGCGGATCGAGATCGGTGAACAATAGGTCATCGTAGATGAAGAAATGGCTAGGGCTATATGCGGCATTCGGGCTGCCCGCGTTGGCGAACAGGGCGAGAGCGCCGTTGACCACGCCCCCAGTCACGATATCCGTGCCGGAAACGACCTGATACTCGCCCGGTGCAATCAGGTTTGCGGTGAGCGTCCCGCTACCGGTTACCCCAGCGCCGGTATAGCTAAAATCAAACACGCTGGCGTCGGCGGTGCCAGTTGAAAACAAGAAGGCCATAACCGCCATCGTCGCATAAATTTTACGCATCAAGAGTTCCAGCTGCCCATGCCTATGTTGTTACATTCAAATATCATACACATTATGATAAAGCAACAATAATCTGGACGTTATCAGCATATTTTTCAGTTGCGCAACTGTTTTTGAGACACGCGGGTCAGCAACGCGGACGGCACTAGGAAACACTGGCATCCGCAGGCGAAATCATCCCATTGCGCCAATCGGCAAATAAGGTGTCCACGCCCGTGCCGCCCGCCGAGATCTTCAGTTCTTCAGGCGATACCCGGTCTTGAACATCCAGGTCACCAGCGCGAGGCAGCCGATCAGGAAAGCGAAGGTCATGCCGAGGCTGGCGGCAACGCTGACATCCGCCTGGCCGAAAAAGCTCCAGCGGAAGCCGCTTACGAGGTACAGCACCGGGTTGAGCAGCGTGACCGCCCGCCACGCCGGCGGCAGCATGTCGACGGAATAGAAGCTGCCGCCCAGGAAGGTGAGCGGCGTCACCACGAGCAACGGCACGAGCTGCAGCTTCTCGAAGCCATCCGCCCACAACCCAATGATAAAGCCGAACAAGCTGAATGTCGCCGCGGTCAAGATCAGGAAGAACGTCATCCAGACGGGATGCTCGATCCGCAACGGCACGAACAGCGACGCCGTCAGCAGGATGATGGCGCCGAGCACGATCGACTTGGTCGCGGCAGCGCCGACATAGCCCAGCACGATCTCGAACGGCGAGACGGGGGCCGACAGGATTTCATAGATCGTGCCGGAGAAGCGTGGAAAATAGATGCCGAACGACGCATTGGCGATGCTCTGCGTCAGCAACGACAGCATCACCAGGCCCGGCACGATGAACGCGCCATACGGGACGCCCTCGATATTGCTGATGCGCGACCCGATTGCCGCCCCGAACACCACGAAATACAGCGATGTCGAGATCACCGGCGCCACGATGCTCTGCAGCAGCGTGCGCCGGGTGCGCGCCATCTCGAAACCATAGATCGCGCGGACCGCGTGGACGTTCATGCCGGCTCCCGCAACAGCCCGACGAAGATGTCTTCAAGCGAGCTTTGGCTGGTTTGCAGGTCCTTGAACCGGATGCCGGCGGTACTGAGGTCGCGCAGCAGCGCAGTGATCCCCGTGCGCTCGCCCCGCGTGTCGTAGGTGTAGACGAGTTCCGTGCCCTTCGGGGACAGCTCCAGCCGGTAGGCGTCGAGTTCCGGCGGAATGCGTTCCAGCGGCACCTGCAACTGCAGCGTAAGCTGCTTGCGGCCGAGCTTGCGCATCAGTTCGGCCTTTTCCTCCACCAAAATGATCTCGCCCCCGCGGATGACGCCGACGCGGTCCGCCATCTCCTCCGCCTCCTCGATATAATGAGTGGTGAGGATGATGGTGACGCCGCTATCGCGCAGCACGCGCACCAGCCGCCACATGTCCTGGCGCAGCTCGACGTCCACGCCGGCGGAGGGCTCGTCGAGGAACAGGATTTGCGGCTCGTGCGACAGCGCCTTGGCGATCAGCACGCGCCGTTTCATGCCGCCCGACAGCGTCATGATCCGGCTGTCCTTCTTGTCCCACAACGAGAGATTCTTGAGCGTCGTCTCGATGTGGGCGGGGTTCGCGGCCTTGCCGAACAGGCCGCGGCTGAAGCTCACCGTGGCCCAGACCGTCTCGAACGCATCGGTGGTCAGCTCCTGCGGGACCAGGCCGATCTTGGCGCGGGCGGCGCGGAAGTCGGTGATGATGTCGTGCCCGTCGGCGACGACTGTGCCGGCGCTCGGCCTGACGATGCCGCAGATGGCCCCGATCAGCGTGGTCTTGCCGGCGCCGTTCGGGCCGAGCAGCGCAAAGATCTCGCCACG
>CAXTJW010000520.1:0-2764 GCA_964244305.1 uncultured Acetobacteraceae bacterium | reverse complement strand
CGCCGGGGCTCATGCCGGCCTCGACGCAGATTTCGTGCATGGACGCGCCGTGGAAGCCGGACCGGGCGAAGCAGGCGATGGCGGCTTCGATGATGCGCAAGCGGGGATGGGCTTGCTGGGCGGTTTGGGACATGGGTGGGCCTAGATGCGAACGAACGTTCACTTGCATCCATCGGGCCAGAAGTCAAGGTTTGATCCTGGCCCGCTGGTTCCAATTCAGCCGCTTATGCTTGAACCCGAATGCTGCCTGCGACACCTTCCACGGCCACTTTCAATCACGATCGGCCCCTCGGCCCTACTCGGCAACCACCACCGTTTTCGCGACCTCGGCCCGCGACGCCAAACGCAGGATCAGCAAGCCCAGCGCCGCCGAAGCGAGCGACCCCACGAACACCGCGAGCTTCACTTCGTCCCCGCGCGGGCTCTGCCGGAACGCGAGGTCGCCGATGAATAGGCTCATTGTAAAGCCAATCCCGCACAGCACCGAGCCGCCATAAAGCTGCACCCGCGTCACCCCCGCCGGCAGCCGGGCCAAGCCCAGGCGCGCCGCCAGCAGCACCGCGCCGAACACGCCCAACTGCTTACCGGCGAACAGACCCAGCGCGACCCCGATCGCCAGCCGGTCCGACCATGCCCCCGCCGGCAGCGTCGCGAAACCGAGCCCGGCGTTCGCCAGCCCGAACAACGGCAGGATGCCGTAGGCGACCCACAGCCCGAGCTTGTGCTCCAAGCGTTCCGCCGGGGCCTGGTCCTCATCGGGCCGCGCCCGCATCGGCACCACGAGGGCGAGCGCCACGCCCACCAAGGTCGCGTGCACCCCGGAGCGGAACACCAGCGCCCACAGCACGACGCCGCCGAGCATGTAGGGCCACAGCCGCCGCACCCCGGCGCGGTTCAGGCCGAGCAGCCCCAGCCACACCAGCGCCGCCCCACCCAAAGCCGCCAGATCGAGGCCCTTGGTGTAGAACACCGCGATCACCACGATGGCGCCGAGGTCGTCGATGATCGCCAGCGCCGTTAGAAACACCTTGAGCGCGATCGGCACACGGTTGCCGAGCACGCTCAGCACCGCCAGCGCAAAGGCGATGTCGGTCGCGACGGGCACCGCCCAGCCGCGCAGCGCCCCGGGATCCCGCCAGTTCAGCGTCACGACGATCAGCGCCGGCACGAGCATCCCGCCCAGCGCCGCCAGCCCCGGCGCCGCGAGCTGGGCCGGCGACGCCAGCTCGCCTTGGGTGATCTCCCGCCGCAGCTCCAGCCCGACCAGCAAGAAAAACAGCGCCATCAGCGCGTCGTTGACCCAGACCTGCACCGGCTCCGAGAATACCGCCGGGCCCAGATGATACTGCAGCAGCGCGTGGTAGGCCGGCGCCGCCGCCGAGTTGGCCCATGCCAACGCCACCACGGCAGAAATGATCAGTGCAAGGCCGCCCGCGCTCTCCGACCGCAGGAAGCCAAGCAGGGCGGCAAAGCGCCGGCGTGCGGCTTGGTTTATGAAAAGATATTGCATAACAGTCCCGAATCTGCCCGGCGTCGCCGGACAAGGCCAGGCAACGCGAGCATTACCGCCACGTTGCCGTCGATCAAGGCGGTGAACCGATGGCGTTGATTATGCCGCATCCCTCTCTGGCTCAATGCCCATCGCATCAAGGCTCCGGGAACCCTGACATGGATGCGCACTGGGGTGCGCGCTGGGCCGAAGCGATGCGCGCGGGCGTGTTCGCCGACGCCTGGGCCATCAGCGACGCGGTGCTCGGTGCGCGTGACCCGGCGACGCGGGACGACCCTGCCCTGCCCTACCATCTGCGCTGGGTCTGGGATGGACGGCCGCTCGACGGACGCCGTGTCCTGGTCCGCTGCTACCATGGGCTGGGGGACACGCTGCAGTTCTGCCGCTATCTGCCGCCGCTCCGTGCCCGTGTGGCCGGGCTGACCTTGGAGGCACAGCCCGAGTTGCTCCCGCTGCTGCGCACCCTCTCAGGCCCCGACCGGGTGATCCCGTTTCACCAGGAGGCGCCGGCCGCTGCCTCCGAATGCGATATTGAAATCATGGAGCTGGCCCACGCGCTTCGGCTGGTCCCGGAAGGCAGACCGTATTTGGCCGCTGAACCGCTGCCTCGGCTGAGTGGACTACGCGTCGGGCTGTGCTGGCAGGCTGGCGGCTGGGATGCAGGCCGCTCCGTGCCGCTTGCCGGGTTGGAGCCGCTCAGCCTGATACCGGACGCGCATTTCGTCAGCCTGCAGCGCGGCATCGGCTTGAACGACCCTGTCGGCGGCGCAGCGTGGCTGCTCGACACCGGCGACCGCAGTGCGGACGTCATGGCGGTGGCCCGGCTCATAGCCAGCCTCGACCTCGTTATCACTGTCGACACCATGGTCGCGCACCTGGCGGGCGCGCTGGGCCGGCCGACCTGGGTGCTGCTGCAGGCGGAGGCCGACTGGCGCTGGATGCGGGGCCGCAGCACGGTTTGGTATGACCGGGTCCGGCTCTACCGGCAATCCAGCCCCGGCGATTGGGCCGCGCCGCTGGCCGAAATTGGCCGTGACCTCGCCGTTTTGGTCGAGCGCGGCGCGCCAGGGAACCACAAGGCAATTTGGGGTTTGTAGGCCTACAAGGTTTGCGATAGGACAGCCTTATTGTGCGCCAGCGCCATGCAACCTGTCGGATTCGTTAGGCTGCGGCCATGCGGATCGTGATCCTCGGCCTGACCATCACCTCGTCCTGGGGCAATGGTCACGCGACGACGTTCCGCGGCCTGGTGCG
>CAXTJW010000519.1:0-2767 GCA_964244305.1 uncultured Acetobacteraceae bacterium | reverse complement strand
TCTGCGCCAGCAGGTTGTCCGCCATCAGCTCGCGTTCGGCGTCGGTATACGTGACGCCGAGCAGGCTCTCCGCGGCCGCGATGGTCGCAAGGGAGGGCGTCGCCGCTGCATCGAATTCCGTCATCGAGTTTTGCACCTGTGATCGCCGTGTTGAATGGGACGGGTCGTCGATCGATGGTGCGATAGTGCCGCCCTGCCCCGCTGGCCACAACCCGCCCCGAAGGCCACAACCAGCGCCGACCCCTGCAACCCAGAATGGCACGCGTCCTGCATAGGTTCCGCCCGCTACGTCGCGTCGTACAGGAGCTTGCCACATGACTACGCTACCCCGCCGACCGTTCCTCATAGGCCTCGGCGCCGCCACGCTGGCCACCGCGACGGCACCGCAGGGACGCGCGCAGACGCCGCCCAACGCGCTCGTGATCGGCCATCTCGCCGAGCTGCAGACCCTCGACCCGGCCCAGGCGATCACCGTCAGCGACTTCCGCATCCTGTCGAACATGTACGACGGGCTGACCCGGTTCCGCGACGCGTCGCTGGAGATCGAGCCCGGCCTCGCGACCTCCTGGACGATCGCTCCAGACGGCAGGACCTACACGTTCAAGCTGCGCGACGACGTGCTGTTCCACGACGGCAGCCGCTTCGATGCCGAGGCGGTGAAGTTCAACTTCGACCGCGTGCTGGACAAAAATCACCCTTATTACCACACCGGCCCGTTCCCATTCATCTTCACGCTCGGCCCGATCGAACGCACGGAGGCGGTGGACCCGACGACCGTGGTGTTCCATTTGAAGGACGCCTACTCGCCGATGCTGACCATGCTGGCGGCGGGCGTCGGCAGCATCGCCGGCATCTCCCCCGCCGCCGTGAAGAAATTCGACAAGGAATTCAGCCGGCACGGCGGAGGGACCGGGCCGTTCGCGTTCCAGTTGTGGGAAAGCAACCAGCGCGTGGTGCTGGCGGCGAACAAGAAATACTGGCGCGGCGCCCCCAAGCTCGACGGGCTGGTGTTCCGCCCCATCGTCGAGGAGACGTCGCGCGTCAGCGGCATGCTGTCCGGCGAGACCGACCTCACCATCGAGGTGCCGGCCGACAACGTGCCGGACCTGAAGCAGGACCCGCGGTTCCAGTATTACGAGCAGCAGGGGCCGCATCTTTGGTACTTGATGCTCAACACCCAGCAGAAGCCGTTCGACGACAAGCGGGTGCGGCAGGCGGTCAACTACGCCATCAACCGGCAGGGCATCGTCGACGACCTGCTGAAAGGCACGGCAACCGTGGCCGCCAGCGTGACGCCGCCCGCCTTCGGCTGGGCCTACGACAAGAACGTGGCCCCCTACGCCTACGACCCCGCCAAGGCGAAGGCGCTGCTGACGGAAGCAGGCTATTCGAACGGCATCGACGTCACGTTCTACGTCACCCAGAACGGCTCCGGCATGCTGTCCCCGGTGCTGATGGCCAGCGCGATGCAGGCGGACCTGGCGGCGGTGGGCGTCCGCGCCAAGATCGAGAGCTACGAATGGAACACCTATCTCGGCCGGCTGAACGGCGGCATGAAGACGGCCGACATCGCCGAGATGTCGTTCATGACCACCGACCCGGACATGCACCCCTCGTTGGCGCTGCGCACCGGCGCCGCGGTCAACTCGGGCTCCTATTCCAATCCGGAAGTCGACCGGCTGATTGATGCCGCACGTGCCGAGACGGACGAGGGCAAGCGGGCCGGGCTGTATGACCAGCTCGAGCGCGTGGTGCACGAGGACGCGCCATGGGTGTTCGTCTGCCACTGGAAGCAGAACGCGGTCGCGAGCGTCCGGGTGAAGGACTTCTTCCTGATGCCATCGTTCGGCACCCGCTTCGACAAGGCATACAAGGCGTGAGTTTCGCCATCCGGCGCTGGGCCGCCGGCCGATGACCGGCTTCATCCTCACCCGTCTCGCGCTGCTGGTCCCGGTGCTGCTGGGCGTCACGGTGATCGTGTTCGTGGTGATGTGGCTGGTGCCGGGCGACCCGGCCACCTCGATCCTCGGCACCTTCGCGACGCCCGAGAACCTCGCCAAGGTGCGGTCCGAGCTGGGGCTGAACGAGCCGATGCCGGTGCGCTACCTGATCTGGCTCAAGGGCGTGCTGCACGGCGACCTCGGCCAGTCCTATATCCTGCATCGCCCCGTGCTGGACGAACTGCTGGACCGGCTGTTCCCGACGCTGCTGCTCGCCGGCGTGTCGCTCGCGCTGTGCAGCGTCGTCGGCATCCTGTTCGGCATCGTCGCCGCCATGCGGCAGAACGCCTGGCCGGACCGGCTGATCACCTTCGTGGTGATGCTCGGCGTCTCGACCCCGTCGTTCTGGCTCGGGATGCTGCTGATCCTGTGGTTCGCCGTCCGGTTCGCCTGGCTACCGGCCGGCGGCATGCAGGAGATGTTCGGACACGGCGGACCCGGCGAGATCGCCCGGCACCTGATCCTGCCGACGCTGGCCTTGTCCGCCGTTCCCGCGGCAGTGCTGGTCCGGCTGACCCGCACTGCGATGCTCGAGGTCATGCGGCAGGACTACGTGCGCACCGCGCGGGCGAAGGGCCTGCGGGAGGGCCAGGTCATCCTGCGCCACGCATTCCTCAACGCCCTGGTCAACGTGGTGCCGATCATCGGCATCGAGGCCGGCTACGTCCTGGGCGGCGCCGTCTATATCGAGAGCGTGTTCCAATGGCCCGGCATCGGCCGCATGCTGGTGAACGCGATCTCCACCCGCGACATCATCCTGGTGCAGG
>CAXTJW010000518.1:0-2780 GCA_964244305.1 uncultured Acetobacteraceae bacterium | reverse complement strand
CTCAGCTCGCAGCCGTTGCTGATCCTGGCGGCGCTGGTCACGGTCTACATCATCCTGGGCATCCTGTACGAAAGCTACATCCTGCCGCTGACGATCCTTTCCACTCTGCCGTCCGCGGGAGTGGGCGCGTTGCTGATGCTGTTGGCGGCTGGCTACGACCTTACGGTGATTGCGATCGTCGGCATCATCCTGCTGATCGGCATCGTGAAGAAGAACGGCATCATCCTGGTCGATTTCGCGATCAATGCCGAGCGGAACGAGGGGGCGGAGCCGTTCGACGCGATTCGCCGGGCGTGCCTGCTGCGGTTCCGGCCGATTTTGATGACGACGATGGCGGCGCTGCTGTCGGGCCTGCCGTTGATGCTCGAGAGCGGCGCCGGGTCGGAGCTGCGCAAGCCGCTCGGGTTTGCGATGGTAGGCGGGCTCGCATTGAGCCAGGTGCTGACGCTGTATACGACGCCGGTCATCTATCTTTACCTGGACCGCCTGCAGCGCTGGTTCGCCCCAGTGCGCAAGAAGCGGGACATGCCGAGGCTCGCCGGAGCCATGCAGGCGGAGCCGGAGGCTTCGAGATAGGCTTTTAGCGTTCCGGCGCGGGCGAGCGACCGGACCCCATGCTTTGAGGATTGCAGGATGATGAGCGGCAGCAAGGACGACGCGGAGTCGGCTCCGTCCGACGTTGGGGTCCCGACGGAGGATGATACCCATACCAGCCGGGGCGCGCCGACGGACACGGCGCACCGGGATGCAGGCGACGGTTCGCTCACGGGTGCGATCCCCGCTGGCCTGACGAGTGACGAGCTCAAACAGGCCGCCGATAGCGATCAGCCGAACGATGGCGGGACTGGCTGACTTTTCGTACGTTGCCCTGACCGTGTCGAAGGGTCCCTGAGGAGCGTGGTTTCCAGGTTTAAGGGTCTGGAGCGCGACCCGCTTTTTCCGTGAGCCGATGCTCCGGTAGCATTTTATGAACCAATGTGGCGGATACAGGTTGGTCAATATAGACCATTTAGTTCATTGCACCGATGTCCCGGTTGCGGGCATATGGTTATGCGATCTATGGCAAAACACTAGTCGTCAGTTGTGCTTGGAGTGCCGATATGTCGGCGTGAACAACACTGCTTATCTTGCATTATTCACCGTAAATCTGAGCAAAACTTCTTCTTTTTTACCTTTTTAAACATCATTGCAATCGCACAACATGAAATACAGTCGCTGCAGCAGTTCTAAGCGCGAGTCGAGACATCTCGCTTGGCCGATCATGGGGGTGATCGCCACCCTGTCCACCGGCACACTAGCCTGGGAAGCCGCAACGCCAACCCAAGATGAGCATGCGGTCGTTTCGGTTCCATCGTTTCAGCAAACGGCGCCCGCCAAGCCGCCCGCCAGAAAGCACCCGCAGGACAGCTCGCGTTGGGCAGATGCAGCAGTCGCCCGCCCTCTATTCAGCGAGGGCCGCCGTCCGCTGGCCGAGAACGCCGTTGCGGCCGTAAGCACGCCCTACACGCTGCCACGACTGACGGGCGTGATCGTCGGTCCCGCCGGCGGGTTCGCCATCTTCGCCGGCGTCGACAGCGCCAAACCGACGATCGTCAGACCAGGCGACCGCCTCGGCCCAGCACTCGTCGAAACGATCGCAGCCGGACAGGTCAACCTTCGCGGTCCAGATGGTCTCGTCGTCCTGCGTCCCGGGTTCCATGACGTCGCAATGCAGATGAGCGAGCTGGATCCCACGACCACCGAAAAAGCAGGCTACCGGCCTCGTCGGGAAGGCCGCTATTCTGCGTTTTGGAAGACAGTGGCCGCGAACCGACCGGGCAACAATCAATAAACGGTTGCCGCTGCTTGTGCAGATTCCAGGCCACACCGTTAGCGCTTAGCGCTATCACATTTGATCCGGCTTGCCTTTGGTCTCAAAAACGCGTCGTTGCGAGCCGGCTTCGGCGCGGCAATCCAGGGCCGCATGGACCAAAATCCGTGCACGCGGCGTGGATTGCCGCGTCGCAAACGCTCCTCGCAATGACCAACAGAGGGGCATGGGTGAAATTCGATCACCCTGGTTGAAGCTGAAGATAAATCCATACGTCGTGCCGATGAGGAGCAGCGTCGTGCCAGTCGCCTGCATGATGGTGACGGGGGCCGACCGAGTGGTTGACAACCGCCGACCCACATCGAAGGGAGGTCTCCTACCAAAATCAGCTCTCTACAGGCGCCGCCTCCCGAATGCTTTGCCAACCCCGCCGCTCGATCCAGTCGGGCTCCAGCCCATCGAAGCGGGACAGGCGCAGCGTGCTCAGGTCGGCGAAGCTGCATGCGCCGTCGGTCACGAACTCCTGGACCGCGTGGCCGGATGCGGGCGATAGGCCGAAACCGATGCTCGACAGCGTCGCCACCACCACGTTGGCGGGATCGGCCAGCTTGTCGATCACCGGGCGTCCGTCCGGCGTGTTCTCGATCACGCCGGCCCAGCTGCGCAGGATGCGGGCATGCCGCGCGCGGGGGAACATCTCGACCAGATGTGCCGCGATGTTGCCCATCAACGGCGTGCTGCTGCGCGGCGGAACGCCCATGCCGTCACAATCGTCGAGCCACTCGTGCGGCCCGCCGCCATACGCGAGGTTGCCACGCAGCGTCTGGCGGCCATACAGCCCGTTGCCGTCGGCGCCGCCCACCGGCATCAGCGGCAGCGGCTCGGTCACGATCATCTCGGCGCGGGCGGCCACGACGGGGATACGCACCCCGAGCATCGCCGCCAGCTTGCCGGTCTGCGGACCCGCCGC
>CAXTJW010000517.1:0-2788 GCA_964244305.1 uncultured Acetobacteraceae bacterium | reverse complement strand
AGGTCGCCAGCGAACGGCGTCCAGACCTCGGTGCGCCCGAGCAGCGGGATGCCGATGTAGCCGCGCACCCGCAACCTATGCTCCTCGTCAAGCCGCATCCGCGCCTGGTAAATCTTGCCGTTGCGGGGATCGGTGATCCGCACGCTCCAGTTCAGATCGCCGTCCGGGACAGCGGCGCCACGGATGATCGTGAGGCCGCACTGGCTGCGGCCCTCGCTGTCGGTCGGGAACGGGTCGTCGGGATGATCCAGCGTCACGCCGACGATGCGGCCGCATAATCCGGCGGCGCACGGCTCGATGGCGATCACCGCCTCTCTGTCCTGCGTCAGCCAGCGGCCAAACGGTGTCGCCGGCCGGGCGGCACGGCCCGGCGGGGCAATGAGCAGGAAAACGAAAACCAAGGCCGTCACGCCGACAAACGCAATCAGCTTCCTCAAGCCGCCAGGTCCCGGCTCTCGAGCAGGGCCGCCGTGCTCGGCGCCCGGCCACGGAACGCGATATACAGCTCCATTGGGTCGCGCGTGTCGCCGGCGCTCAGCACCGTGCGCAGCCGTGCGGCAGCGGCCGGGTCGAACGGGTCGCCGGCCTCCTTGAACGCGCCGAAACCGTCCGCGTCGAGCACCTCCGACCACATGTACGAGTAGTAGCCCGCCGCATAGCCGCCGCCGGCGAACAGATGCTGGAAATGCGCCGGGCGGTGCCGGATGCCGATCTCGGGCGGCATGCCGACGCGGGTGAGGAATGCCTGCTCGAAGGCGTCGATGTCGATGGTCTCCGGCGCCGGGTGGCTGTGCAGCGCCATGTCGATCAGCGCCGCCGCAGTGTATTCGACCGTCCCGAAGCCCTGGTTGAACCCGCGCGCCGCCAGCACGCGGGCGATCAGCGCCTCCGGGATCGGCTCATTGGTCTCATGGTGCAGCGCGTAGCGGCGCAGCGTCTCGGGCAACGCGAACCAGTGCTCATACACCTGGGATGGGAACTCCACGAAGTCGCGCCGCACCGAGGTGCCGGACTGCGCGGGATAGCGCACCTGGCTCAACAGCCCGTGCAGCGCGTGGCCGAACTCGTGGAACAGCGTCTCGGCGTCGTCGAAGCTGAGCAGGGTCGGCGCGGCCTTGGCGAAGTTGTTGTTGTTGATGATGATCGGCGACACCGGCCCGTCGAGGTTCTCCTGGTCGCGGAAGCTGCTCATCCACGCGCCGGACCGCTTGTCGGCGCGGGCGAACGGGTCGGCGAGGAAAACGCCCACGTGCCCGGCCGCGTCGCGCACCTCATACGCCGCGACGTCGGGGTGATAGGCTGGGACCTCCGGACGCCGGGTGAAGCTCAGCCCGAACAGCCGCGCAGCGGTGTCGAAGGCGGCGCGCTGCACGTTCTCCAGCAGGAAGTATGGCTTCAGCTCGCTTTCGTCGATCGCGTAGTCGGCCCGGCGCACCTTCTCCGCGTAGTAGCGCCAGTCCCAGGGCGCCAATGCGTCGTTGAAACCCTCCCGGCGCGCTGCCGCCAGCAGCCGGTCGCGCTCCGCTGCCGCCTTGCGCTTCGCCGGCTCCCAAACCTCGGCGAGCAGCCCCTCGGCGGCGGCCTGCGTGCCGGCCATGGTGTCGGCGAGGCGGAAATCGGCGAAATTCGCATAGCCGAGCAGCCGCGCCCGCTCTGCGCGTAGACCCAGGATTTCGGGGATCAACGCCCGGTTGTCATGCGGGCCCGCCTGGGCGCCGCGGGCAATCCAGGCCGCATAGGCCACCTGCCGCAGGTCGCGGCGATCGGAAAAGGTCAGGAACGGCTCGATCAACGAGCGGGACAGCGTGACGGCATAGCCCGGCAAGCCACGGTCCGCCGCCGCCTGCCGCGCCCCCGCCCGCACGAACTCCGGCAGCCCCGCGAGGTCCGCCTCGGCCAGCGGCAGATGCCACGCTTTCTCGTCATGCAGCACGTTCTGGCCGAACTCGGTATGCAGCGCCGCCAGGCGCTCCGAGATCGCGGTCATCCGCGCTTGTTCGACGGGGCCCAGCGCCGCGCCGCTGCGGATCGCATTGAGGTGGGTGCGGTCCAGCAGCCGCATCTGGTCCTCGGCCAAGCCCAGCTCGTGCCTGCGCCCATGCAGGCCGTCGACGCGCCGGAACAGCGCGGCGTCGAGCGCGACCCGCATGCCGTGCTGCGCGAGCTTGGGCGACATCTCGCGGTCGACCGCCTGCAACGCGTCGCCGCCCTGGCTCACGACCAGGTTGGAGAACGCCGCGCCGATCCGTTCCAACGCCCGGCCGCTGCGCTGCATGGCCTCGATCGTGTTGGCAAAGCCCGGCGGCGCGGGATCGGCGCCGATGGCGGCAACCTCCTCGAGATGCAGCCGCATGGCATGGTCGAATGCGGGGACGAAGTGCTCCGGCCGGATACGGTCGAAGGGCGGCACGCCGAACGGAGTGGTCCAGGGCGCAAGCAGGGGATTGATGTCGGTCATGCGGCCAATCCCGTGCAGAACCCGCCGGCAGGGTCAAGCTGTTTTCCAGGTCGCTGCAAGCCGGGCTCCTTGCCAGGCTCCTTGGTCGACAACGGCCTTAAAATATGGCTCTATTTACTATGACGTTGTGGAGGCAGCCATGGACCCCGTCGACTTCGCCCAGTGGACCCCTGGCGGCGTGCCCCAGGCTGCTTTGCCCGGCGCCGGTGCCAGCATGCGGCAGGTGCATGTCAAGGCCGGGCACATTGCCACCCGGCACAGCCATACGCACGAGCAGTTCCTGCTGGTGATCAGCGGCGCGGGCCGGCTGGAGTGCGAGGCCGGCAGCGT
>CAXTJW010000516.1:0-2803 GCA_964244305.1 uncultured Acetobacteraceae bacterium | reverse complement strand
CGGCCGATCTGCTCCAGCACCGCGGCCAAGGCGCGTCGCCGGCGCTCGTCGTCGCCAGCCAGGCCATTCTCCGCCCGCAGCCGCATCGCCGCGAGCGGGTTGCGTATCTCATGCGCCACCCCGGCGGCGACCCGGCCCAGCGCCGCCAGCCGCTCCGCCGCGACGACGCGCGTGCCCAGCTCAGCCGACCGCTGCCGCGACTGCGCGAGCCGCCGGCCGGCCTGGTTCAGCGCGTCCACGATGCGGTCGAGGTCACGCTCCCCGGTGCGCGCCAGCATGGGCGGCGCGTCGTCGGCCTCGCGGGCCAGCCCGGCCTCGATGGCGCCGACCTGCCGCGACCAGCTGCGCAGCATCCAGGCGAGCCACGCCGACATGCCCAGCATGAGCGCGAACAACAGGCCCAGCCCGCCGAGCAGCCCGTCCGCCGCCGTCGCCGCCTGCACCCGCGTCATGGCCCAGGCGGTCAGGCCCTCGATCGGCCCCGGCAGCGGACAGGCGTGCAGCAATACCGTCTGGCCGTTCGAGCCGGTGATGCGGGCGACCGCGGCCTCATCCCGCGCCGCCTGCTCGTTCGCCGCCTCGATGCCGTCGAGCTCGGCCGGCGGCGGGCCAGGGTTCGCGGACTCGCCGGACGTGATTGGGCTGGCATAGGTCGGGTAGGCATAGGCCAGCGACCCGGCGTCCGACTGCCAAACGCCGCCCTCCACCCCGCTTTGCCGCGCGAGCGCCAGGGACACGGCCGCGCCGAGGTCGGCCCGCAGCCCAGCGTCGTCCAAAGGCGGGACCGGGCCGCGCCAGCCGGTGACGTAGAAGGCGTAGCGGTCGCGGATCAGGTCGCAGGCCCGCGCGACGACGGCCTCGCCGCGCTGCACCTGCGCCGTGGTGGACTGGCTGGAGAGCTGCACCAGCAACGCCCCGGCCGCGACGCAGGCAGCCAGCGACAACGCCCAGAGCACCAGCAGCCGGGCGCGGAGCGAGCGCAATCAACGGGTCATGATGGGGGCGGAGATCACGAAGCGGGCGCCGGGCCACGGGTGCGGTCCAGGCCCTCGACCCGCGGCAACGCGACCGGTTGGCCGCTCGTTGCGGACTGGTAGATCGCCTCCATGACCCGGTGGTCCTGCACGCCCTCCTCGCCGGGGGTGTGCGGCTGCCGGTTCGCCAGCACGCATTCGGCCATGTGGTCGATCTCCAGGGCGAACTGGTTTTGCTTGGGGAGACGCCGCTCGTCCACGCTCTCCGCCCGGCCGTCGCGATGGGCCACTCGGAGCTGCTTGTCGTCGTAGGAGAACGCGCCGTCCAGAGTGATAGCGCCCCCCGGCGTATGCACGCGCAGCAGGCGGCTCTCATGCATGCCGTAGCTCGTGGCGCAGTTGGCGACCACGCCGCTTGGGAAGCGCAGCATGAAACTGACGGTCTCCTCGACCTCGGCGTAGCGCGGGTCGCCCGGCGGCGAGAACATGCGGGCGATGACCTCGACCGGTTCCTCCCCGGTCAGGAAACGCGCCGCGTTCAGGCAATACAGCCCGACATCCGGCAGCGATCCACCGCCCGCGAGCGCACGGTCGAACCGCCACTGCTTGCCGTCGCCCTGGTTCTGCACGTTCACGGCATCAATGAACCGGGCGGGCCCGAACGCCTGTTCCCGCACCATGCGCAGCACCTCGCGGTTATATGGCTCGTATTGGCAGCGGTAGGCGATCATCAGCTTGCGCTGTGCCTTTTTGCAGGCGTCGACCATCTCCTGAGCCTCCGCGGAGGAGACCGCCATCGGCTTCTCGCACAACACGTCCTTGCCGGCCTGGGCGGCGCGGATGGTGTACTCCTTGTGCATCGAGTTGGGCAGGATGATGTAGACGGCCTTGATCTCCGGGTTGTCGCGGATGCGGTCGAACCCAGCGTAGTCATACACCGCCTCCGGCCGCACCCCGTATTGCGCGGCGATGCGCGCGGCCTTGTCGGGCGTGCCGCTCACCAAGGCGACGAGGCGGGATTTCTTGGTCTCGCCGAACGCGGGCAGCACCTCCTCCAACGCCAGCCTTCCGAGGCCGACGACGGCGAACCCGACCCGCTCGTTCACCGGCATCGGGTTGGGTGGGCCGCCCGACGGCCGCTCGGTGGGCGCGACCTCGGGCGGAAACTCGGCCCGGCCGCCCTGAACCTTGCCGGTGTCGACCTCCGGCACCGCCGCAGCGGCACTGCGGGCGAGCAGCGCGCCGCCCACCCCGGCCGCGCCGAGCTGCACGATACGGCGGCGCATTATGTTGTCTTCGGCCATGCTGGCCTCCTGCTTGGTGATCCGGAGCAGCAGAACGCGGCTCGTGCGGACACGATCCCCACCGCTTCGGTAAATCTACGGACAGTGGCTGGCTCACCCCGCGCAGTTGGTGTTTCTTGGAGCAAATATCGGGAGCTACGCCATGGACCAGCCTTTCACCCTGCATGGCCGCACGGCCTTGGTCACCGGGGCGTCGTCGGGCCTTGGCATGCATTTTGCCCGGCTGCTGGCGTCGCAGGGCGCCAAGGTCGCGCTGGCGGCCCGGCGCCTAGACCGTTTGGAAAACCTCGCCAACGAGATCGAGGCGGCCGGCGGCACGGCGCTCGCCATCGAGTGCGACGTGACGAACGAGTCCTCGGTCGTGGCCGCGGTCGCGCGCGCGGCAGCGGAGCTCGGCACGCTGGACATCCTGGTGAACAACTCCGGCGTGACCGGGCGCAAGCCGTTCCTGGACGGCACGGCCGAGGAGTGGGACAGCGTGCTCGACACCAACCTGCGCGGCGCGTTCCTGATGTGCCGGGAGTT
>CAXTJW010000515.1:0-2818 GCA_964244305.1 uncultured Acetobacteraceae bacterium | reverse complement strand
GGCGCCGCCGCCAGCCCGGCCGCAGTGTTGGAGAACACCGGGAAGAAGGCGACGATCGTGGCGCACACCACCAAGGACGCGAACGGGTCGCCGACCCAAACGATGATCAGCGGCGCAATGGCGACGACCGGGGTCACCTGCAGCACGATGGCCCAGGGCAGGATCGCCGCCCGCGCCCATCCGCTCAGTGCCATCGCCCCGGCCATCAGCACGCCAAGCGCGCAGCTCGCGGCCAAGGCGACGGCGGTGACAACGAGGGTCGACAGCAACGAGCCCAGCAGCAGCGCCGGATCGGCCGTGAAGGCGCGCAGGATCGCCGACGGGCCCGGCAGGATATACGGCGGAATGCCGGCGAGCCGCACCGCTGCCTCCCACCCCAGCAGCGCCAGCACGCCGAACAATAACGGCGCCGCTCGCAGGCTGCGGCCCCTCACGCGGCCCGTGCGCGTTGCATGGCGTGGGTGACCTCTGCCACCAGCGCCGCATAGGCTGGGTCCAGCCGGCGGTCCTGCGCCGGACCGAGGGTGGCGGCTGTTTCGTCGACGATGCGGCCGGGACGCGGCGACATCAGCACGATGCGCCGGGCCAGGAATGCGGCCTCGTAAATGGAATGCGTCACGAACACCACGGTGCATCCGGCCTTGGCCTGTAGCGCCAGCAGGTCCTCCTGCAATGCGTGCCGGGTAAACTCGTCGAGGGCGGCGAACGGCTCGTCCATCAGCAGCAGCTGCGGGGCGGCCACCAGGCTGCGCGCGATGGAGACGCGCATGCGCATGCCGCCCGATAGCTCGTTCGGGCGCGCATGCTCGAAGCCAGCGAGGCCCACTTGCGCCAGGGCGGCGGCGACGCGGGGAGCGGACTCCGCGGCCGGCTCGCCGCGCAGCCGCAGCGGCAGGCGGACATTTTCGGCGGCGCTGGCCCAGGGCAGCAGGGTCGCGTCCTGGAACACGTAGCCGACCCGGCCGGGCACGCCGGCGTCCCAGCGCACCGTGCCCGCATCCGGAGCGTCGAGCCCGGCGAGCAGCCGCAGCAGCGTCGACTTGCCGCATCCGGACGGGCCGAGCAGGGCGATGAAGTCCCCGGCCTCGATTCGCAGCGACACATCCTCGAGCGCCCGCGTTCCATTGGGGAAGACGCGGCTGGCGTGGTCGACCGTCAGCACGCGATTATTTCGGACGCATGCCCAGGCCGGCGCCTTTGTTGGCGAACTGCAGGCTATAGGCCCGCTTGTAGTCCAGCGTGCGGGGATACAGGCCCTGTTCAGACATCGACTGGAAGAACGAGGCCCAGCGCGCGTCGCTCATGGCCCCGATGCCGAGCGTCAGGGTGTCGCCGGAGTCGATGATGCCGCGGTCGCGCAATACGGTGCGGCCGTAATCGAGCAGCGCGTCGGTCATCTCGGGGTTGTCGCGCTTCATCAGGGTGTTTGCCGGCGCCGGGTCGCCATAGAGGTAGGAGTACCAGCCCTCGATCGAGGCGTCGAGGAAGCGCTGCGCGAGCTCCGGCTTCTCGGCCAGGAGCTTCGTGCTGCCGATAATCAGGCTGCCATAACCGGTGAACCCGGCGTCGGCGAGCAGCAGGACCACGGGATCGAACCCGGCCTCCTTGCGGATCGCGAACGGCTCCGAGCCGAGATAGCCCTGCTGCACGGCGCGGCTATCCGCCAGGAACGGGGCGAGGTTGAAGGTGTAGGGCCGGATCTGCGAGTCGGTGTAGCCGAACCGGGCGCGCAAGAAATTCCACCAGCTCGCCCGCGTATCGGCGCCGATCATGACGGGCTTGCCGCGCAGCGCCTCGAAGCTGTCGTTGCCCTGGCCGGGATGGGCCAGCAGCACGGCCGGGTCGCGCTGGAACATGGCGGCGATGGCGGTGAAGGGCAGGGCCTCCTGCGCCAGGTTCAGCGCCAAATAGCCGTTGGAGGCGATGCTGAAGTCGAGCCGCCCGGCCAGCAGCAGCTGCGTCTGGTTCACCTGCGGCCCGCCCTGCCGGATCGTGACGTCGAGCCCGTGCCGCGCATAGAGGCCGGTGGCGACGGCTTGGTAGTAGCCGCCGTACTCGGCCTCGGCCTGCCAATCCAGGCCGAAGGCGACGGGGTCGGGACGGGGTTGCGCCACGGCCTGGGCAGCGGCTTGCGTAACCGGCCAGCCTATGAGCGTTAGCACGAGCAGCCAGGATGTGCGCCGCATGGGGCCTCCATTGGGTTGGGTGGGAGTATGATATGGCGGAAGCGCGGGTAAAGGCGAAGCTGTGGGTGCAGATGGCGCTCCGGATGGGGGACGTGGACGGCCGGCCCGGGGCGGTGCTGCGCAGCGGCGACGCCGACGCCGGCGGCATCCTGGTCGTGCTGCGCGGGCGGGAGGGGCTTTCGGTGCTGTCGCAGGTGCGGGTGGGCGAGGGCGACGTGGCGTGGATGCGCGCGACGGGACCGGCGGCGGTCGCGCAGGCCGACGCCGACGCCTATGTGGCGCGGCAGGTTGGGCGCGATCCCGACTTGTGGGTGCTAGAGTTCGAGGCGCCGGACTTGCTGCCGCCGTTCGAGGCGCGGATTGTGTAGAACCAGGGGGTTGATTGTCGATCACGCCGCGCGTCCTGATCTTCACGGCGGTGTGTGGTATATCTGCTCGGCTCTGTGTTGCTTGACCGCAACAGTCGCGCGCAAAGTTCCCTACCTCCCTCGCACTCGCGGCCATTGATGCTAAAGTCTTGGATACCGAGAGGCGGGGGAACGAGTCCCGCAGGCCCCCGGATGCGTTGAACGCGCAGTTTGTAATTGAGGAGAGAAAGAATGAAGCTCCGCAGCGCGCTACTGGCCGCGACC